>NZ_JBQYFW010000015.1:0-142978 GCF_056313565.1 Pseudomonas sp. 3B-A001-10F | reverse complement strand
GTCAGTCATGAGTGAGTCGACTGACAGTCCGCATTCGCGAGCAAGCTCGCTCCCACAGGGTTTTGCACAGGTATTGCGATTACTTGTTGAGCAATTCCAGACGCTCACGAATCGACGCTTCGATCCCTGCCTCATCCAGCCCGCACTCAGCCAGCATCTGCGCAGGCTTGGCGTGTTCGACGTAGACGTCAGGCAAGCCCAGGTGCAGCATCGACTTGAGGATGTTCTCCCGCGCGAGGAATTCACTGACCGCGCCACCGGCGCCGCCCATGATCGCGTTCTCTTCGATCGTCACCAGTAACTCGTGGCTGCCGGCAATCTCGCGCACCAACTCTTCATCCAGCGGTTTGACGAAACGCATGTCGACCACGGTGGCATCGAGTTTTTCAGCCACCTTCAGCGCCTCGGCCAGTTGCACACCGAACACCAGCAAAGCGACTTTGCTGCCCTGACGACGGACGATGCCTTTGCCGATTTCAATCGGCTCAAGGTCTTTGTCGATCGTCGCGTTCGGGCCGGTACCGCGTGGATAGCGCACCGCCGCCGGGCCGTTGTACAGGTGGCCGGTGGTGAGCATTTTGCGCAGTTCGTTTTCATCACTCGGGGTCATGATGACCATGCCCGGGATGCAACGCAGGTAGGACAGATCGAAGCTGCCAGCGTGGGTCGGGCCGTCTTCGCCCACCAGGCCAGCACGGTCGATCGCGAACAGCACGTCGAGGTTCTGCACCGCTACGTCATGCACCAGTTGGTCGTAACCGCGCTGGAGGAATGTCGAGTAGATCGCCACCACCGGTTTCGCGCCTTCGCAGGCCATGCCGGCAGCGAACGTCACCGCGTGCTGCTCGGCAATCGCCACGTCGAAGTAGCGCAGCGGGAAGCGTTCGCTGAACGCCACCAGATCCGAGCCTTCCTTCATCGCCGGGGTAATCCCGACCAGACGTGGATCAGCCGCCGCCATGTCGCACAGCCACTCGCCGAACACGGCCGAATACTTCGGTCCGCCAGTCTTTGTCGGCGCTGCGGCCGGGGCGTCCAGTGGTTCGAGTTTGGTGATCGCGTGGTAACCGATCGGGTCGACTTCCGCCGGGGCGAAACCTTTGCCTTTCTTGGTGACGATGTGCAGGAATTGCGGGCCTTTCAGATCACGCATGTTGCGCAGCGTGGCGATCAGGGTCGGCAGGTCGTGGCCGTCGATCGGGCCGATGTAGTTCCAGCCCAGCTCTTCGAACAGCGTGCCGGGAACCAACATGCCTTTGGCGTATTCTTCAGTGCGACGGGCGATTTCCCAGGCGCCGGGCAGGCGCGACAGGACTTTCTTGCTGCCCTCACGCATGCTCGCGTAGGTGCGGCTGGAAAGGATCTTCGCCAGATAATTCGACAGGCCACCGACATTGCGCGAGATCGACATGTCGTTGTCGTTGAGGATCACCAGCATGTTGGCGTTGACTTCCGGCGCGTGATTCAGCGCCTCGAAAGCCATGCCGGCGGTCAACGCGCCGTCACCAATCACCGCGATTGCCTTGCGATCGCTGTTCTGCAGGCGGGCGGCGATGGCCATGCCCAGTGCCGCGCTGATCGAAGTGCTGGAGTGGCCGACGCCAAAGGTGTCGTATTCACTCTCGGCGCGACGCGGGAACGCGGCAATGCCGTCCTTCTGGCGCAAGGTGCCCATGCGCTCGCGGCGACCGGTGAGGATCTTGTGCGGATACGCCTGGTGCCCGACGTCCCACAGCAGACGGTCGTCCGGTGTGTCGAAGACGTAATGCAACGCGATGGTCAGCTCGATCACGCCCAGGCCGGCACCGAAATGCCCACCGGTCTGACCGACCGTGTAGAGCAATTCCAGGCGCAACTCATCGGCCAGGGTTTCCAGCTCGGCTTCGCCTAACCGGCGCAGGCCGTCCGGCGTGTTCGCGCGGTCGAGCAGGGGCGTGGTCGGGCGCTTGCGGGGAATCTCATGAAACGTCGTGGGCATCAGGCGAATCGTTATAGGTATAGAAGATGCGGCAGTTTACCTGATGCATCGCCCCCTGCCCACGCGTTGGTCTTTTTTGGCGGATACGCCGTCAGTTGCGCCGCTCGACGATATACCGGGCCAGCTCGCGCAAGGGCTCGGCGGCCGCGTCAAACGGTCGCAGGGCGTGCAGAGCCTGATCACGCAGTTCCAGCGCGTAAGCCTTGGCGGCGTCGAGGCCGAGCAGCGCCGGGTAGGTCGGCTTGTCGCGGGCGATGTCGGCGCCTTGGCGTTTACCGAGGGTTTCGGTATCGCTTTCGACGTCGAGGATGTCGTCCTGCACCTGAAAGGCCAGACCGATGGCCTGTGCATAAGTCTGCAGGGCACGGAGTTCATCCTGCTCGGCACGGCCGCTGGCCAGAGCACCGAGTTTGACGCTGACTTCGATCAGCGCGCCGGTCTTGTGCCGGTGCATCTGTTCAAGGGCTTTCTGATCGAGTTTGAGGCCGACCGAACCGAGGTCGATGGCCTGGCCACCGACCATGCCCGCCGGGCCTGCGGCGTTAGCCAGCGCGGTGACCATTTGCAGGCGGATGTCACTGCTGCAATCGCTCAGGCGCGGGTCGAGCAGGGCGCTGAAGGCCAGGCTCTGCAAGCCGTCACCGGCGAGAATCGCGCAGGCTTCATCGAATTTCTTGTGGGTGGTCGGCTGGCCGCGACGCAGATCGTCGTCGTCCATCGCCGGCAAATCATCGTGAACCAGCGAATAAGCGTGGATCAGCTCAACCGCGCAGGCCGCGCCGTTGGCTTGTTCAGCCTTGCCACCGAGCGCTTCGCACGCCGCGTAGGCGAGCAGCGGGCGCACGCGCTTGCCGCCGTTCATCACGCTGTAGCGCATGGCTTCGTAAAGCCGCGCCAATTCCGGCAACGGCGCGTTGAACAGGGTTTCCAGAGCCGCGTTAACCCGGGTCTGGCTGCTCGCCGTGTACGCCGCAATCATTCTGGCTGTTCCGCGTCGAAGGGTTCCTCGGCGAGTTCGCCATCGCGCTCCAGCAGCACCTGCACCTTTTGCTCGGCTTGCGCCAGCGCTGCCTGGCAATCACGGGTCAGACCGATGCCCTGCTCGAAAGCGGTCAACGAGTCTTCCAGCGACAATTCACCGTTCTCCAGACGCTCGACCAATGTTTGCAGGTCGGCGAGGGACTGTTCGAAATCCAGTGCAGCTTTTTTGCGGGCCATGGCGGCGATTTCCGGTTGACGTTAAACCGGCGCGACACTAGCAGATAGGGGGTTTATGGGCAAATGAGCGGGGTGCGACCGGCCCTTTTTCCTGAGGCGATTCGGGATGGCTGAAACCTATTCGGCTCATTTTGTGAGCCGAATAATCTCTCTATTCGGCTCACGCCCCTTGAAAAGCAGGTTTCCTACAGCGATTGCACATGTATCCGATTGTTAAAAAACCGCCGAATCGCTAATCTTCGCGCCTTCTACGACCCCATAGTCACGGGTCTTTCAGACGAAACGCAGTTTTCACCGCTGTGAAGTACCGAGGATCGGGTGCAAGGTTTCGTTCAGGCATGGCAGGAGGCATTACATGCGTTCATTTCTTTGGCTACTGATCGGCCTGGCTTGCGCGCCCGCGCTGTCGGCCGCGCCGAGCGCTGAACTGTCGGAACCGGTGGGCGGCTGGCGCTATCACGGCTTGCTCGATCGCACGGAAAACCCGCAAGTCGCCTATCCCACGCCGCCGATTGATCGCGGCATTCAGCGCAATCGCACGATGATCCAGGGCCAGCTCAAGGCCATCGGCCACATGCGCCCGCCGCACAGCCTCGCCGTGAATGGCAATCCATTGAATCTGTACACCGACGACCAGGGCCGTTTCGCCCGGCCCTACGCGTTCGGCGCCGGCTCCAACAGCGTCGAAGTGATCAGCGCCGAAGGCCAGTCGCTCAAGCGCGTGCAATTTTATGAAGCAAACAATTTGCGCACGCCGGCGCGAATTCGTCTTGTCTTGGGCTGGGACGATCCGAAAGCCGAACTCGATCTGCACATTGTCACGCCCGACGGTCAGCATGCGTTCTGGGCGCAGCCGGCGCTGAGTAATGGCGGCGGTCTCGACCCGGATGGCGTCGACGGCCCCGGCCCGGAAATGTTCACCATGACTGCGCCGCTGCACGGCACTTATCTGGTTTACGTCAACTATTGGGGCAACTTCGGCAACGGCGGCTATAACTTCGAGGAGACCAGCAACCAGAACGAGGTGATCACCTCGCAAATCACGCTGGTGCTCAACGAAAACACCGTCGACGAAAAACGCGAAACGTTCATCGTGCCCCTGCGGGCGATCGGTGATCTGCTGCTGGTCAAGACTTTCAACTATTAAGCATTCCGCCACGGATGAAATCCTGAGCTTTGGGAAATGAGCGAAAAGATGAGCGATAACACTGTTACTTCGGCTGCCGACACGCCAGCGGCCAAACCTTCGCGGCGCTGGCCCTTGCTGCTGGCCGGGTTGTGCCTGGTGGCCGGTGTAGCGGGTGGTTTTGGCTGGCTGCTGCTCAAGCCCAAGGCGCCGCCGGCGGACTTGGCCAGTGACAAGCTCGGCCTGAGCCGCCCCGATGCACTGCTGGAAACCCGCTCGCTGAGCCAGTTGCCCAAGGACCTGCTGACGGTGCCGTTCCTCAAGGCCACGCTGACCGAAGATTTCATCTTCTATTACGAGACCCATGCTGATCGCCTCGGCTTGATCGGCAGTCTGCGCCGGATCATTTACGAGCATGACCTGAAACTGCAGGACAGCTTGATCGAACAGCTTTTCGATCAACCGGCCGACGTTGCGTTGTGGCGTGGCGCGGATGGTCGCTTGAAAGATTTCCTGCTGGTGATGGACCGTGGCGGTCTGGCGAAACTGCTCGAGCCGCTGGCGAAAGTAGCGCTGGATGACACGCAGCTCAGTCAGATGGGCGAACTCAAAGTCGGCGGCGACACTGTGCCGCTGTATCAACTGACCTATAACGCCAGCAAAGCGCTGCTGTTCGCTTCCCACGGCGACAAACTGGTGGTGCTGTCCAATCCGGCCAAGTATTACGACCCGGAAAGCGGCGTGTCTGAAGAGTCCGGTCACGTCTCGCCACAAGCGCTGGCGGCGTTGCTCAATGGCGAAAAACTGTTCCCCGAAGCGTTCGGCCTGCCGGCGAAAACTCCGGAAACCAAGCAACGCCTGTCGGTCAACTCCAGCGTTCTGGCCATGGGGTATCAGCGTTTCATTCCGAACTTCGCCGGGCTGCGCTTCGACATGGATGACAAGGGCTGGCACAGCTACCTCGCCATGGACGAACTGGACAACCAGCCCGACTTCGATTTCAAACCGGTCTGGCAAGCAATGCCGCTGGGCGCCAGTGCCTGCGTGACTCTTCCGGTCGCGGCCGAACCGCAAAAACCATTGCTGGTGAAACTCGGCGCTGAAGAAACCGTGGCGCAAACTCTCACCGAACACGTGGCCGGCGCGGCAGGCCTGTGCTGGTACGCCGATTCGCGGTTGTACACGCCATTGCTGGTGGCCAGTCTGAAAGACGAGGACAGCAGCAAACTCGACGGTGATCTTGGCAAACTGTTCGGTTCGATGGTCGGTGCATTCGAAGCCAACGTTGAAGAAAACGTGTTCCCGGTAGTCGAGAAGCAGGAAGGCCAGAACCACGTCTGGCAGCGTCAGGTCAGCTCCAACTTCGGCCCGTATACGGCGAAGACGGCGGAGAACCCGGACGCGATTTCCGGCAAGGCTTTCATGAAAGTCAGCCTCGCCCGTCACGGTTCGACGTTGCTGTTTTCCCTCGACGACAAACTCGTCGACAAGGCCCTCGGCACCCTCGACAAACGCTTCCCGCCGATGGCCGACGTGTTGCCCAAAGACGTGCTGATGCCGATCTACTTCGGCCCGGATTCGATGGCGCAACTGATGCAGCAGGAAACCCTCGATAGCCTGCCGCAGGACATGGAGCCGGTGTTTTACAACGCCGCGCAAACCTATCTGATTCCGAAACTGCGCACCCTCGGCGGCTACGGCAAATACGCGCTGACGCTGCCGGAAGGCAGCGAGCCTGACGGCCACTGGCAATGGTTGCCGCTGGAATGGAAAGCGCTGTGACAGCACTGATCCGCAGTCTCGGCCTACTCGCGTTGTTGCTCAGTGCGGGCGCCCGCGCCGTTGAAGCACCTGCACTCGATCCGGCGCAATCCCAGGTGTTTCGCGCCTGGTTCGTGCGCATCGCTCAAGAGCAACTGAGCCAAGGCCCAAGTCCGCGCTGGTATCAGCAGGACTGTGCCGGGCTGGTGCGTTTTGCCGCCAACGAAGCGCTGAAAGTCCACGACGACAAATGGCTGCGCAGCAATGGCCTGTCCAATCGCTACCTGCCGCCAGAGCTGTCGCTCAGCAATGAGCAACGCAAGCTCGCCCAGCAATGGCAGCAGGGCGGCGGCAAGGTCGGGCCTTACGTCAACGCGATCAAACTGATTCAGTTCAATAGTCATCTGGTCAGCCGTGACGTCTCGCAGGCACGGCCCGGTGATTTGATGTTTTTCGATCAGGGCGACGACCAGCACCTGATGATCTGGATGGGCCGCTACATCGCCTATCACACCGGCACCACCACCCCCACTGACAACGGCATGCGTTCGGCAAGCCTGCAGCAACTCATGACATGGAAGGACACCCGATGGATACCCGACGCAGCCAACCCCAACTTCATCGGCGTCTATCGACTGAACTTTCTCTCCCAATGACCGGTGCCCGCATGTTGCGTATCTGTTCCCGAATTCCTTTGCTGCTGGCGCTGTTGCTGCCAGTGGCTACCGTCAGCGCCGAAGATTCGGTCGAGCCGAGCGGCTACACGCCGGTCTCGGGCGAAAGCTTTTTCCTGCTGGCTGATAGCAGCTTTGCTGCTGATGAACAGGCAATGGTCCGTCTCGAAGCGCCGGGCCGCGACTATCGTCGTTTCCGCATGGAACCGTACGGCGGCGCCGACATTCGTGTGTACCGGATCGACAAGCCGCTGGATTTCCTCAAGCGTCAAAAGAATCTGCATCGCGTGGTCAGCGACGGCCAGTTCAAGGGTGAAGGCCTGTCCAACACCCTCGCGTACCTGTGGGACAACTGGTACCGCAAATCCCGTCGGGTGATGCAGCGCGCGTTCTCCTATGAGTCGCGCAAACAAGTCACCGAGGAAGTGCCGGAACTGAAGATGGGCAACGCCATGGTCGCGCCTACTCCGTATGACGCGCAGCCGCAATTCGCGTTGATTCCGGGTCTACCGGTGGTCAGCCAGTTCCGTTATCCGTTGTGGCAGGCCAAGCCGATTCAGCCGCCGGCCGGGGTCAATCTGGCCGGGTCTTCGAGCGATTTCGTCAGCGTCGCGCCGGGTAACGTTTATATCCCGTTGGGCAATCTGAAGCCGGGTCTGTACCTGGTCGAAGCGCTGATCGGCAAGTACCGCGCAACCACCATGGTGTTCGTCTCCAACACCGTCGCGGTGAGCAAGATTGCCGGTGATGAATTGCTGGTCTGGGCCGCGCGCAAACACGAAGGCAGTTCGGTACCCAAGGTCAATGTGCTGTGGACCGACGGCCTCGGCGTGATGAGCAGCGGTGCCACCGATACTGACGGTTTGCTGCGCCTGAAACATGTCAGCCCGGAGCGTTCGTTCGTCATCGGCGAGGACGAAGAGGGCGGGGTGTTCGTCTCCGAGAACTTCTATTACGACAGCGAAATCTACGACACCAAACTCTACGCGTTCACCGACCGGCCGCTGTATCGCCCAGGTGATTGGGTGTCGCTGAAAATCGTTGGTCGTGAGTTCAAGAATGCGCGTGATTCGGTGTTGCCGGGTGCTGCAGATGTCACGGTCAGCGTGCTTGACGCCACAGGCACTGAGTTGCAACACCTCGACCTGAAACTCGATTCGAAGGCCGGCACTCAGGGCCGCTTCCAGTTGCCGGACAACGCAGTGGCCGGTGGTTACGAGATCCGTTTCAACTATAAGGACCAGGCTTACAGCAGCGCTTTCCGCGTGGCCGAGTACATCAAGCCGCACTTCGAGATTTCGCTGAATCTGGCCAAGCAGGATTACCGCACTGGCGAACCGGTGAAGGGCAGCCTGGTGCTGCTGTACCCGGACGGCAAACCGGTGGCCAACGCCAAGTTGACCCTGAGCCTGCGCGCCCAGCAATTGTCGATGGTCGACAACGAGCTGCAATACCTCGGGCAATTCCCGGTGGAGCTGAGCAGCACCGAATTGACCACCGACAGCAAAGGCAATGCGAGCCTCGACCTGCCTGCGGCCGACAAACCGAGCCGCTACATGCTCACCGTGTTTGCCAGCGATGGCGCGGCGTATCGGGTCAAGACCACCAAGGAAATCCTTATCGACCGTGGCGCTGCGAGCTTCCGCCTGAGCGCGCCGCAACGCTTCAGTGCGGTCGGTGACAAGGTTGCGTTCAGCTACGCCAACGAGGGCGGCACCGAGCAAAGCAAAGCGGTGACGCCGAGCACCTATGGCTGGGTACGTCTGGAAGACCAGAGCACCGGTGAAGGCAAACTTGCCGCGACGGACAAGGGCTTCAGTCTGGCGTTTGATCGTCCGGGTACTTACAACCTGACCTTGAAAGATCAACACGGTCGCGTCCTCGGCGCCACCGGTCATTCGGTCACTGGCGATGGCGTCAAAGCCGTGCCGGGCACTGTAGAAATCGTCCTCGACAAGCCTGAGTACAAGGCCGGCGATGAAGCGCTGGCGCTGATCACTTTCCCGGAGCCGGTCAGTGATGCGTTGCTCTCGCTGGAACGCGACAAGGTCGAAGCCACCGCGCTGCTGGCCAAGGGCGGCGACTGGTTGAAACTGGAAAAACTCAGCGACACCCAATACCGCGCGCGCGTTCCGGTGAAGGACAACTTTGCACCGAACCTGACCTTCTCCGTGCTCTACACCAAGGGCGGTCAGTACAGCTTCCAGAACGCCGGGATCAAAGTGGTTGCGCCGCAAATCGACGTGGCGATCAGCACCGACAAAGCGGTGTACCTGCCGGGCGACACGGTCACGGTTGATCTGAGCACACAGTTCGCCGGCAAAGCGGTTCCGGCGCATTTGACCGTCAGTGTTGTCGACGAAATGGTCTACGCACTGCAACCGGAAGTCGCGCCGACCATTGACCAGTTCTTCTATCACCCGCGCCGTAACAACGTGCGCACCAGCGCCAGCCTGTCGTTCATCAGTTACGACGTGGCGTTGCCGGGCAGCCCCGGCGCACCGGGCAAAGCCAACCGCAGCGAGCGCGGGGTGAAAGTGCTGGAGCGGCCGCGTCGTGAGGACGTCGATACCGCTGCGTGGCAGCCAGAGTTGTTGACCGGGGCCGACGGCAAAACCCGTTTCACCTTCAAGATGCCGGACTCGCTGACCCGCTGGCGCATCACCGCCCGCGCCATCGCCGATGACGGTCAGGTCGGGCAGAAGAAGCAGTTCGTGCGTTCGGAAAAACCGCTGTACCTGAAGTGGAGCGGGCCGAGCAAATTCCGTAAGGGCGATCAGCCGCAACTCGGCGTGTTCGCCTTCAGCCAAGCCGAGAAACCGGTCAAGGCTGAACTGGTCACTCACTATGCGGGCGCCGAACAGCGTCTGCCTGTGACCCTGAACAACGGCATCAATTATCTGCCGCTGCCGGCATTCACATTGGCTTCCGGCGAATGGACGGCGGAGTTGGTGCAGGACGGCAAGACCGCCGACTCCCTCGCCGTGCGCCTGAGTGCGACCGGTGACGGCTGGCAAGTCACTCAGACTCAAAGCCTCGACGTGGCCAGCGGTGACACACCGTTGAGTCTGCCGGCCGACGCCACCGATATTCGCCTGCGTCTGGATGACAGCCCGCAAGCGTTGTTCCGCTCGGCACTCGATGATCTGCTCAGCTATCCGTACGGCGGCGTCGAGCAGACTGCCAGCCGTTTGCTGCCGTTGAGCATTGCCTATCCATCGCTGGCATCGAATCCGCAGATTCGTGATCGCTTGCGTCTGATCATGCAGAACAGCCGTCTGCGTCTGGTGCAAATGGCCGGGCCGTCGGCGAGCTTCACCTGGTGGGGCTACGACGGTGAACCGGATGCGTTCCTCACGGCTTACGCTTACTACGCCGACTGGAACGCTAGCCAGGTGCTGGAATTGACCTTGCCGCCGGAACATTGGCAGCGAGTGCTGGAGGTCTACGCCAAGCAAGCGCCGAACACACCGTTGCTGCAGCGCGCGCTGATTCTGTCGTTCGCCAAGCAGATGCATTTGCCGGTGAACACCTTGCTCAGCGGCTTGATGGAGGATCTGGCCAAGGCCGGTGAAGGCAACGCCGAAACCCTGATGGACGACGGCGAAGACAGTCTGGTGATGAGCGACCCGGATTCGGCGCTCGGTCTGGCGGCGGCGCGGGTGTTGACCGCTGCGTTGGCCACGCAGTCGAAGGTTGCCTTGCCGGAAACGTTCAATCGTCAGGTAGGGGCTGCGCAACAGCGTCTGGCGGTCAGTTCGCAGCCGTTCGCCGAGGCGCTGAACCTGTCGCTGCAAGCGTTCGATCAGGCGCGTGCTACGGCGTTGTTGCAACGTTTGCTGCCGCAGCAATCGACCCTCGAACGTGCGCTGGCGCTGACCTGGCTGCAACGCAGCATCGCCCAGGCGTCGCCGACCATTGCACTGACGCCGGGTGAAGGCTGGAAGAAGAACTACGGAGCCAGCGGCGAGATGTACTGGACGTGGCAGGGCACGACGCCTGTGCCGAGCGTGTTGTCGGTGTCCGGTACGCAGGAGCGTCCGCTGCGCGCGGCGTTGAGTTTCCAGACCCAGCAACCGGCAGTCGATCCGATGGCCGTGACCATCACCCGTCGCCTGTCGCGACTGGTACCGGGCGACGAAGCGTTCACCTTCAAACTGGAGCCAATCGGCACCAAGCCGTTGTCCAGTGACAGTCTGTATCTGGACGAAGTGATCCTCACCAGCAAAGCGCCGAAACCACTGCGCTACGGCATGCTCGAAGTGCCGCTACCACCGGGCGCCGATGTCGAGCGCACCACTTGGGGCATCAAGTTGCAGGGCAAAGACGGCACTGAGCCGACCGCGCTGGAGAAGGCGCGCTTCGAACCGGGGCAACTGGCCTATGCGGTACCGGTCGATGCGCTGAGCGGCGAATTGCGCTTGCGCCATCTGGTGCGCTTCTCGCAAAAGGGTCAGTTCAACCTGCCGCCGGTGCGTTTCAAACAGGTCTACGCGCCGCAGCATCAGGCCCAGGAAGCGAAAGCCGCCCTTGGTCAGGTCACGGTCAACTGACATGAGCCGGCCGCTGCTGTGGCTGCTGATGTGTGTGATACCTGCGCTGGCGACGGCGCAGGATGAGCCGTTGCGCGTGGCCTATAAGGGTGAGTTGTTATCGCTGAATCAGACGCAATTGATCGCCCGCGAGCCCTTGCCGCCGACGCTCGATACCCCGTTGGGCAGTCTGTGGAAATTGTTCGTATACGCATGGCTGGTCGATAGCGGTGCGCGTGAGCCTGCTTATGAATGTCGCGGACAGTCGAAGGAAGAGGTTTATTGCTGCTCGGCGGGCAGCAGGATCGAGCGTGATCAGGCGTTGGTGAAATCCTGCGGGTTGTACTTTGAGCCTGCGCGGTTGGGCATTTCTTCTGCCGAGTGGCGGACGTATTGGCAGGCGCGACAGGCACCTTCGTGGTTGCTGGATTTGCCGTCGGTGCAGCCGGCTCAACGGGTTTCCGTGATTGAGTTGTTGACGGTCTTGGCTGCTTTGCCGGCGCAGGATCAAGCGCGTCGAGTGCTGCTCGATGTGGTGCTGAATGCGGCGGACGGCAATGTCGTCGGCGAACTGGGCGGGCGTTTGCGGGTGAAAACCTGGAGCTGGCTTGGCGATCAGGATCCGCAGTCGCGCCAGGGTGGTTTCGCCGGTTGGACCGCGGACGGATCTCCGCTCTGGGCGGGTGGGCGTGGTACCAGTCAGATGGTTTTGCGCCATTACGGGCAGGCACTGGCGACGGTGTTGCCCGCCGCATGGCCGGCAGAGCCGGGGCGTTGTGTTGAAGTCGGGTTGTTCTCGCGTTATCCGGTTACGCGGGTTCTGACTGGCGAGCGGGTGGTGACGTCCGGCCCGTTGCAGGGCGATTACCGCGTCGAATTCGCCAATGGCAACGCGCTGGATATCCACAGTGACGGCGAACTGTTTCTGCTCAACGACAAACTCGTCGCAAGGCTTGATCGCGAAGAATATGTAGCTCGCGTCCTTGAGCGCGAAGCCAAACCGGAACCCGCCGAAGCGGCCAAAGCGCTGGCCGTGGCAATCCGCACCTATCTGCTGCAAAACGCCACGCGCAACGGCGATTGCCTGAACATCGACGACAGCAGCAATCGCCAACGCGTCGCCCCGCGTCCAGCCTCGGCCGAGTCACGCAACATCGCGGCGTGGACGGCGGATCTGGTACTGGCCGGTAGCACCGTCACCTATCACTCCGATCAACCCGGCCCGGACAAACTCGCCTGGCAACAAGCCGTCGAGCAAGCTAATGCCGGTCAGCGTTACGACGCGATTCTGCTGCACGCCTATCCGCGCGCCAGCCTCAGTCGCTGGGACAATCCGGTCGCCTCCTGCGAGGCACTGCCCGCCGCGCAAGACTGGCTGCAGAAACAGCGACGCGGCTGGCGCCCGAAGCTGGAAAGCGAAACCGGCTACAACGAAGTCAGCACATTCGCCGTGTGCAAACTCGCCTTCGGTCGTCCCTTTGTCGATCGCGAACGCCAACGTATTTACGTGCGTGGCGTACTGACCCTGCAGGATCGCCTCGACCTGACCCACGAATATCTGCACCTGGCCTTTGAAGCACACCCCAACGGCCAGGATGAAACCTACATCGAAGGGCTCGCCCGTCACCTTTTGCTGGAATAGATCATGACACTCCGTTATCCACAGGTCTTGCTGCTGCTCTGCACCTTGACTGCGCTCTCGCCAGCCATCGCTGCCGATAGCGTCAAACTCGATACCCCGATCGGCGGCTGGCGCAGCGGCGCACCCGAAGGCGAGGGCGAAAGCTTCCGTCAGACCGTCAACTACCCGGCCTCATCGGTCAACACCCCGGTCGGCCAGGCCAATACCGCACGCATCAGCGGCGAGATCAAAGCTGCGCGAAAGAACAACGAGCCCGGTCGGCTGATCGTCAACGGCGTCAGCATGCCGCTGAAAATCGACGACAGCGGCCGCTTCGACCGCCCGTTCTCCTTCCCCAACGGCAGCAACAGCGTCGAAGTGCGCAGTCCCGACGGCCAGCAACGCCACCGCACGCAATTCCTCAACACCAGCGGCGGCGCCACTCCGGCCAAGTTGCGCGTATTGCTAGCGTGGGACAGCGACGGCACCGACCTCGACCTGCACCTTGTCACCCCCGACGGCGCGCACATTTGGTACGGCAACCGCAGCGCCGCCAACGGCGCCGCGCTCGACGTTGACGTCACCACCGGTTATGGCCCGGAAATCTTCGCCATGCCGGCGCCGATCAAGGGGCAATATCTGGTGTATGTGAATTATTACGGCGGTGGGTATCGCGGGGATGATGAGGGTGGAGATGAGGCGGTGCAGGCGCTGACCACGGCGCAGGTGACGGTGATTACTGAAGAAGGGACGCCGAGCGAGAAGATGGAGACGTTTTTGATCCCTATGCGGGCGGTGGGGGAGTTGACGTTGGTTAAGGCGTTTAGTTATCCGTGAGGGAATTGGGCTGCGGGTTGCTGCCCAATTTCAGGTCGCAGACATTGGACCGACTCAGGGCAGGAGCGAAAGACGGTCCTGCGCAACCTCGTAAGCAGCTTCTCTCTCTCGCTTCCCGATTGCGATTACAAACACCACAATCTCTTGATCAAGGACCTGATAGATCAGGCGATAGCCAGCGCTTTTCAGCTTCACTTTGTAGCAATCCGGGAGCTCGCGAAGTCGATTGGCTTCTATTCGAGGATTCTCCAATACCTCTGTGAGCTTCTTCTTGAACTGGTGGCGAACCGTATCGCCGAGTTTGTTCCACTCCTTTAAAGCACGACGATCAAATTCAAGGTTATAGGTCATCCAGACTTACCTTGACTCGTTGAGGTGCCGCGAGGCGTTCGGTGACTACGGCTATGAGTACTTCATCTTCCTCGCTGAGCAATGCTGCTTTGAAGGGTAGCTTGCCTCGCTCGGCGACGTATTGGAGTGTCTGACGCAAAAGCTCTGAGGGGGTTACTCCCAGCTTTTCCAGTTCGGCGAAGGAGCGCTGCTTCAGATCATCGTCGATGCGAATGTTGATGGAGGCCATGATGAAATACCTGTAATGACGTTTGTCGTTACGGTACCAAGAGGCTCTTCTGTTCGACAAGCGCGAATTTATGTTTCAGACGGTAGGCCGGGTTTATTTCAGGCATTAAAAAGCCGGCTTGTGGCCGGCTTCTCGGGGACTGGCTTGGCCTATTTTTGGTAAGCCTTGCCAGCCTTCAAAACGTACATCCGGATCTGCGTCCGGCTGTGGGACTTGGTCAGACGTTGGTCTGCCGCGTCGGGCGCTGTCTGAGCCGCGGGGCGGGTCGATGCGCAAATGTGGGGCGCAGGATACTGAGTTTTGTTGTGGATTCCCAGCCTGAAGTGCGGTTTAGAGCGACCGCAGTCGAACAAATTCGAGATTTGTACCGATTATCAGGGCCTCATCGCGAGCAGGCTCACTCCTACAGGAGGCTTTCCAGGCCGTGAGATCATAGAAACGGCACCACCGGCCGCCGCTTGCTCACGGTCGACCACCAGAACACCCAGCCCAATATATGAATCCTTTGCTCCTCGATCTGTGCCGGGCGGAAGACTTCGTCCGGGTATTCGGCGTTGTTGTGGCTGCGCAGGCGCAGGCCGTTGCCGGGCATGCGGTGCAGGTATTTGATGCGCAGCATGCCGTCGTGTTCGATGGCGTAGATCTCACCGTCGACGACCTGGGTCAGGCTGCGGTCGATGGCGACGATGGAGCCGTCTTCGATGCGTTCGGCCATGCTGTTGCCGATCATGTGCGCGCAGATGGCGTCGGCATGGCGGATTTCCAGTTGATCCAGTGGGGCGCGCAGCAGGCGAATGGACAGGTCCGGGTCCTAGATGACGTGGGTTTTGTCTGAGCCGTTGGTCAGGGGTGTTTCTTTGAAGAAGGCCAGTTCGATGTCGTTGGGATGGATGAATCGGTAGGCGCCCTGAGGATCGTGGGCGTCAAAGCTGTCGCCGTTGCTGGCTGGCGTAGTCAGGCTTGGCAGCTCTTTTGTGCCTTGGCCGGTTTTCAGCCATTCGCTGTTGACGGACAGCAGGCGTGAGACTTCTTCCATGCGATACGCCGGGACGCCCCGGGTGTACCAGTTGTGGACATTTTGGGCTTCCGTGCCCCAGAACTTTGCGAAACCCGTCGTCGAGATGTTCGCAGCTTCCAGGAGTGCCTTGAATCTTGGACCGCTAGTGTTCTTTCTCATAAACACGGAGTCTACGGCCGTGCCAGAGCGGTTTGAATAAACCGGGCGTTCAAAAACGGGCTGAATTTTGCGACGGGATGTAAGACGTTCTTGTGGGAAATTACACAAGATAAAACTTTTCTGTAGTCCGTCATAAACACTCTGTTTAAGGCGGCTTTTCCCGAGCACAAAAAACCCCGGATCAACCGGGGTTTTCTTCAAGCCTCACGCGTAGCGCAACTGCTTAGCCTTTGTAGGCGGCAACCGACTTGGTGATCGCTTCGCGGGCGGCGTCTGCACCGGCCCAGCCTTCGATCTTGACCCATTTGCCTTTCTCGAGATCTTTGTAGTTCGCGAAGAAGTGCTCGATCTGCTGGATCAGCAGTGGCGGCAGGTCGGTGTATTCCTTCACATCGACGTACAGCTGGGACAGCTTGTCGTGTGGCACTGCGATGACTTTGGCATCGCCGCCGCCGTCGTCGGTCATGTTCAGGATGCCGACTGGACGCGCGCGGATTACCGAACCTGGGGCAACCGGGTAAGGGGTCACAACCAGTACGTCGAGGGGATCACCGTCGTCAGCCAGGGTGTTCGGGATGTAACCGTAGTTGGCCGGGTAGAACATTGGGGTGGCCATGAAACGGTCAACGAACAGGCAATCGCTGTCTTTGTCGATTTCGTATTTGATCGGCGCGTGGTTGGCCGGGATCTCGATCGCGACGTAGATGTCGTTCGGCAGGTCTTTGCCAGCCGGAATCTTGCTGTAGCTCATTGGGCGTTGCCCCCGTAGTTGACCAAAAACACTTGGCCGGATTGACCAAAAAGTGGCGGCGATTATAGGCATATTCTGCCGTCGACGCCATGTACCGAAAGTCGTGCAGACCTTAGTCGTGCGCCTGATAGACCGGGTCTGTGGCCTGAAGTTGCCGCAACCTGCCCAGCGGGTCCTGCCGGTAGAAAAGCTGCAACTGCGCATAGACCTGTGGATAAGCCTCGTGCAGCAGATCCGGGGCGCTGAAGAAGTACTCGCTGGTGACCGCAAAGAACTCGGCGGGGTTTTCGGCGGCGTAGGGATCAATGGCGGTTTCGGCGTCAGGATCATGGTCGAGCTGACGGTTGAGGTCGTCGTAAGCCTTTTGCATGACGTCGGCCCAGTCGCTGACACGCATGTCGGCATGCAGCGGCGGCAGACCATTGGCGTCGCCGTTGAGCATGTCGAGTTTGTGCGCCAGTTCGTGGATCACCAGGTTGTAGCCTTCCCAGCCACCACTGGCCATCACACCCGGCCAGGCAAGGATGATCGGCCCTTGCTGCCAGGCTTCGCCGCTGTGCTCGCCGTCCCACTCATGCTCGACACCGCTGGCGTCACGATGACGTTGCGGGCTGAGGAAATCGTCCGGGTAGAGGACGATTTCATGAAAACCCTGATACCAGTTCAGATCGCCGAGATTGAGCAGCGGCAGCTGCGCCTGGGCGGCGAGCAACAGGCGTTGTTCCTGATGCAGTTCGACGCCGGGCAGGGCGCTCAGGTGTTTGTCTTCGAGGAATAGCACGCAGGCTTCGCGCAGCCACTGGTCTTCGGCTGCGCTGATGCCGTCAAGGAAGCTCAGGTGATGGCGCACCCGTTGCCACATCTCGTCGGCAATCGGGTGCTTTGCCAGAGTGCGCCGGCGACGCCAGGCGCTCAGCGACCACATCGGCTTAGTGCGATTGGGCTTTGGTGCCGCCGAAACGGCTGCGAACCACGCCGAGAATCATCGGCACCAGCGACAGCAGAATGATCGCCACCACCAGCAACGACAGGTTTTTCTTGATGAACGGTACGTTGCCGAAGAAATAGCCCAACGTGACCAGACCGCCGACCCAGAGGATGGTGCCCAGTACGCTGAAACCGAAGAAACGTGCGTACGGCATCTTCGCCACACCGGCGACGAACGGGGCAAAGGTACGGATGATCGGCAGGAAGCGCGCCAGGGTTACGGTCTTGCCACCGTGCTTGTCGTAGAAGTCGTGGGTTTTCTGCAGGTAATCGCGACGGAAGATTTTCGAGTTCGGGTTGCTGAACAGCTTCTCGCCGGCCGTTCGTCCGATCACATAATTGGTGCTGTCACCGAGTATGGCCGCGAGCATCAGCAGACCGCCCAGCAGCACCGGATCCATACCACCGCCAGCGGCAACGGCGCCGGCAATGAACAGCAACGAGTCACCCGGCAGGAAAGGCATCACCACTAGGCCGGTTTCACAGAAAATCACCAGAAACAGGATGGCGTAGATCCATGGCCCATAGTTGTTCACCAGCAAATCGAGATAGACGTCGAGATGCAGGATAAGGTCGAGCGGGTTGAAATCCATGGGGGCACCTGTATGGCGGCCCGACTCGGCAGGCCTGTGCGGATGACTTCGTGTAAGCCTACAGCGGGGTGTAGTTTTTCTTACAAGCCGGAAAGATCGGGATTATACGGTCTGAAGGATGAAAAGCGCGTTGGTTTTGTAGCGGGGGATGTCGGGGTGTGAGCAATTGTCAGGATGTATTTAACGTGGCTGAGGGAGCAGGCTCCCTCATCACAGGCTGCATGCGCGGTCAAAGCTCTTCGCTGATCGGCAACACGTAGTTCTTGAACTCGGTGTCTTCCTTGAACCCGATGGACTCGTAGGTTTTCTGCGCGACTTCATTGTTGCTGCTGGTGGAGACACGCATGCGCACGGCTTGGGTTTCCTTGGCCATTTTCTTCGCAGTGCGGATCAGGTTGTCAGCGACCAGTTGCCGGCGCGCGTCTTCGGCGACATAGATGTCGTTGAGGATCCACACGCGTTTGAGCGACAGCGAAGAGAAGCTCGGATAGAGCTGACAAAAGCCCATCAGCTTCTTGTCGTCATCGTCAGCCAGCGCCAGGTAGATCACCGATTCCTTGCGGCGCAGACGCTTTTCAAGGAACGCACGGGAGGAATCCGGGTAAGGCAGGGAACCGTAGAACTCGCGATATTTGACGAACAACGGAGTCAACAAATCCAGATGTTCGAGGGTCGCTTGAATAATCCGCATGATAGGTCTCGTCTTCAAGTGGCTGTCTTCAACTGCTCTGACGGCGATGGGAAACCCGTGCGGCCGTGCATCGATCCTGCCTGAAACCGGCGCAGAAACGCAATGCGGAAACGGTTCAGGTTGTGGGCGGATCGAGTAGGAAATTACCTTTCATGTCTACACCGGCGTCCGATTCCAGCGTCTGAACCTGTGCTTCGTCCTTCAGGTTGACCCCTGACAGCTGCCGCCGACAGGCTTCGCGCATCAAATAGAGCAAGCGATGCGCCGCCATGCCGTAGCTCAAGCCTTCGAGCCGCACATTGGAGATGCAGTTGCGGTAGGCGTCGGTCAGGCCGATTTTTGGATTGTAGGTGAAATATAAACCGAGACTGTCCGGTGAGCTGAGGCCCGGGCGTTCGCCAATCAGCATCACCAGCATTTTTGCACCGAGCAATTGGCCGATTTCATCACCGACGGCAACGCGACCCTGTTCCATCAGGATAACGGGCGCCATCGACCAGCCGTCAGCGCTCATTTGCTCCTCCAGTCGGGTCAGAAACGGCAGGGTATGTCGATGAACCGCCAGTGCCGACAGGCCGTCGGCCACGACAATCGCCAGATCGACACCACCCGGATGCGCCTCAGCATATTCACGCAAGGCCTGCGCCGATTCATCGCTGAGCTTGCGCCCCAGATCCGGGCGTTGCAGATAACTGTTTCGATCCGTAGCGGCGCTGTGCAGCAGCAGGCTTTCGCGTCCGCGTTCAGTCAATTGCGCACTGAGTCCGGCATGATCAAATGGCAGATGCACGGCATCACGTGCCTGGGCATGGGCAAACTGAAAATCCAGTTGCGCGTTGGTCGGCAGACTGGTGCCAGTGCGGCCAAGGGCGATCCGTGCCGGGGTCAGGCGGCGCAGTTCCAGCCAAGGGTTTTGCGGGTCCACGGGCGGTTTTTCCATACGACTCATCCCAGTTGCGCGAGCGCCTGGCGGAAGGCCGGCGGCAAGTTGTTACCGAAGCGAACCTTGCCGTCCGCTTGGGTGAAGATGCCCATGTTCGCCAGCCACTGCTCAAACTCCGGCGCCGGTTTCAGGCCCAGGGTCTGGCGGGCGTAGAGGGCGTCGTGGAACGAGGTGGTCTGGTAGTTGAGCATGATGTCGTCGGAGCCGGGGATGCCCATGATGAAGTTGATCCCGGCGACACCCAAGAGGGTCAGCAGGGTGTCCATGTCGTCCTGATCGGCTTCGGCGTGGTTGGTGTAGCAGATGTCGCAGCCCATCGGCACGCCGAGCAACTTGCCGCAGAAATGATCTTCGAGGCCGGCGCGGATGATCTGTTTGCCGTTGTACAGGTACTCCGGGCCGATAAATCCTACGACGGTGTTCACCAGAAACGGCTTGAAATGTCGCGCCACGGCGTAGGCCCGGGTTTCGCAGGTCTGTTGGTCGACACCGTGGTGGGCGTTGGCCGACAGGGCGCTGCCCTGACCGGTTTCGAAATACATCAGGTTTTGCCCGAGGGTGCCGCGATTCAGGCTCAGGCCGGCGTCGTAGCCTTCCTGCAAGACATTCAGGTTGATGCCGAAACTGGCGTTGGCCGCTTCGGTGCCGGCAATCGACTGGAACACGAGGTCCAGCGGCACGCCGCGGTTGATCGCCTCGATGGAGGTGGTGACGTGGGTCAGCACGCAGGCTTGGGTCGGGATATCGTAGCGCTGGATGATCGCGTCGAGCATTTCCAGCATCGCGCAGATCGAGGCGATGCTGTCGGTGGCCGGGTTGATGCCGATCATCGCGTCGCCGTTGCCGTAGAGCAGACCGTCGAGAATGCTCGCGGCGATGCCGGACGGTTCGTCGGTCGGATGATTGGGTTGCAGGCGCGTCGACAAACGTCCGCGCAGTCCGAGGGTGCCGCGAAATTTGGTGACGACACGAATCTTTTGCGCCACCAGCACCAGATCCTGCACGCGCATGATCTTCGACACGGCGGCGACCATTTCCGGGGTCAGGCCGGGGGCGAGGGCGCGCAGGCTGGTTTCGTCGGCGGCGTCGCTGAGCAGCCAGTCGCGGAAACCACCCACGGTGAGGTGGCTGACCACGGCGAAGGCTTGTTTGTCGTGGGTGTCGATGATCAGGCGGGTGACCTCATCGGACTCGTATGGAATCAGCGCCTCTTGCAGGAAGTGCGTGAGCGGGATGTCGGCCAGCGCCATTTGCGCGGCCACGCGCTCGCCGTCGTTGAGCGCGGCGACGCCGGCAAGAAAGTCCCCGGAACGCGCCGGGCTGGCCTTGGCCATGACGTCCTTGAGGCTGTCGAAGCGATAGGTCTGGGCGCCGACCGTGTGAGCGAAACTGGCCATACACAATTCTCCGTGACGGCGCAGACCGAGCCTGCGCCGGGATTGTCGGCACTCAGTGCAAGGCTTGCTCAGCCTTCTGGATCGCCGCGAATTCTTCTTCCGGCGTGCCTGCTACCAAGTGATGTCGACTGTAGAACGCAAAGTAAGCAATTAACACTCCATAGATGACGGCGGCACCGATTACCACCCGTGGATCGACAAGGAAACCCGCGACCACGGCGATGCACGCCAGCACCAAGGCCACGCCGGAGGTGAAGATGCCGCCCGGTGTGCGGTACGGCCGGTCCATTTTGGGGCGGCGAATCCGCAAGGTGATGTGCGCGGCCATCATCAGCACGTAGGAAATGGTTGCGCCGAACACCGCCACCAGAATCAGCAGATCGCCCTGGCCGGTCAGCGACAGGCCGAAACCGATGATGCCGGGAATCACCAGCGCCAGGACCGGTGCCTTGCTTTTATTGGTTTCGGACAGTTTGCGTGGCAGGTAGCCGGCCCGGGACAGCGCGAAAATCTGCCGCGAGTACGCGTAGATGATCGAGAAGAAACTCGCGATCAGTCCGGCCAGCCCCACGAGGTTGACGAAACTGCCCATCCAGGTCGAGCTGCCATAGGCTTTGCTCAACGCTTCGACCAACGGGTTACCGGAGGTCAGCAGCGAGTTGGCGCCCGCACCGCCGGGGCCAACGATCAGAATCAACAGGGCAAACATGAGCAGCACCAACATGGCGCCGATCAAGCCGCGCGGCAGATCACGTTTGGGGTTCTTGGTTTCCTCGGCAGCCAGCGGCACGCCTTCAACGGCAAGGAAGAACCAGATCGCATAGGGAATCGCCGCCCAGACGCCGACATAGCCGAATGGCAGAAACGGACTGGCACCCGCCGCGGCAGTCACAGGAATGTCGAGCAGGTTGGCGACGTCGAAGTGCGGCACCATGGCCACCAGAAACACGCCCAGTGCCAACGCGGCGACGGCGGTGATGACAAACATCAGCTTGAGCGCTTCGCCGACCCCGAATATGTGGATGGCAATGAAAATGATGTAGAAGGCCAGATAGATCATCCAGCCGCCGATGCCGAACAGCGATTCGCAGTAGGCTCCGATGAACACCGCGATAGCCGCAGGGGCAATGGCGTATTCGATGAGAATTGCGGTGCCGGTGAGAAACCCGCCCCACGGCCCGAATGCACTGCGGGCAAAACCGTAGCCACCGCCGGCGGTGGGGATCATCGAAGACAATTCGGCCAGAGAAAAGCACATGCACAGGTACATGGTGGCCATCAGCAGCGTCGCCAGGAACATGCCGCCCCAGCCACCCTGAGCGAGGCCGAAGTTCCAGCCGGCATAGTCACCGGAAATCACGTAGGCAACGCCCAGACCCACTAGCAGTACCCAGCCGGCGGCACCTTTTTTCAGTTCGCGTTGTTGAAAGTAATCCGATCCGACTTTTTCATAGTCGACAGAGGTGCCGGTCGCCGGAGCGCCAGCCGGGGATTCGCTAGGCATAGGTTTCACCGTTCTTATTGTTTTATTGGCCCGGCTTTTTTTGCCGGTGGGTAGCATGATCGTCCCCACGCTCTGCGTGGGGATGCCTCAAAGGACGCTCTGCGTTCGGCTTTGGTGGGACGCGGAGCGTCCCGGGCGGCATTCCCACGCAGAGCGTGGGAACGATCAGTGCTGCAGGTTTAGAAGAAGCCCAACGGATTGATGTCGTAGCTCACCAGCAGGTTTTTCGTCTGCTGATAGTGATCGAGCATCATCTTGTGGGTTTCACGGCCGACGCCGGACTTCTTGTACCCGCCAAACGCGGCATGCGCCGGGTACAGGTGGTAGCAGTTGGTCCACACGCGACCGGCCTTGATCGCGCGGCCCATGCGGTAGGCGCGGTTGATGTCGCGAGTCCACAGACCGGCGCCGAGGCCGAACTCGGTGTCGTTGGCGATCGCCAAGGCTTCGGCTTCGTCCTTGAAGGTGGTGATGCTCACCACCGGGCCGAAGATTTCTTCCTGGAACACGCGCATTTTGTTGGTGCCCTTGAGCAGGGTCGGTTGGATGTAATAGCCGGTCGCGAGACTGCCCTCGAGTTTTTCCACCTTGCCGCCGGTCAGCAGCTCGGCACCTTCGCCCTTGGCGATTTCCAGGTAGGAGAGGATCTTGTCGAATTGCTGCTCGGACGCCTGCGCGCCGACCATGGTGTCGGTGTCCAGCGGATCGCCACGTTTGATCTGGCTGACTTTCTTCATCACCGCTTGCATGAATTCGTCGTAGATCGACTCTTGCACGAGTGCGCGCGACGGGCAGGTGCACACTTCGCCTTGGTTGAAGAACGCCAGCACCAGACCTTCAGCGGCTTTTTCGATGAAGCTCGGTTCGGCCTGCATGATGTCTTCGAAGAAGATGTTCGGCGATTTGCCGCCCAGTTCCACGGTGGACGGAATGATGTTCTCGGCAGCGCACTTCATGATGTGCGAACCGACCGGGGTCGAGCCGGTGAACGCGATCTTGGCGATGCGTTTGCTGGTGGCCAGGGCTTCGCCGGCCTCTTTGCCGAACCCTTGCACCACGTTGAGCACGCCCGGCGGTAACAGATCGCCGATCAACTCCATTAGTACACAGATGCCCAGCGGGGTTTGCTCGGCCGGTTTCAGGACGACGCAGTTACCAGCGGCCAGCGCCGGGGCGAGTTTCCACGCGGCCATCAGGATCGGGAAGTTCCACGGGATGATCTGGCCGACCACGCCCAGCGGTTCGTGAATGTGATAGGCCACGGTGTTGCCGTCGATTTCGGCAGCGCTGCCTTCCTGGGCGCGCAGGCAGCCAGCGAAGTAGCGGAAATGGTCAGCGGCCAGCGGGATGTCGGCGTTGAGGGTTTCGCGAATGGCTTTGCCGTTGTCCCAGGTTTCGGTGATCGCCAGCAGTTCGAGATTCTGTTCGATGCGGTCGGCGATTTTCAGCAGGATCAGCGAGCGCGCCTGCACGGAGGTCGCGCCCCACGCGTCGGCAGCGGCGTGGGCGGCGTCCAGTGCCTTGTCGATGTCTTCGGCAGTGGAACGGGGAAATTCGGCAATCGGTTGGCCATTGACTGGCGAGGTGTTGGTGAAGTACTGACCTTTGACAGGCGCGACGAACTCGCCGCCGATGTAGTTACCGTACTTGGCTTTGAACGAGACTTTGGCGCCTTCAGTACCGGGGTGAGCGTAACGCATGATGATGTTCTCCTTGGCTTTGTACTTATTAGAGAAACGCGCAAGTGCGCTTGCTATAAGCGTAGAGCAAAGGTCGGGCCACTGCCGTGCAGGGCAGGTAAATCAAGGCGTTGCGAGTTTTTTGTCGGACGAGTGGATGGCGCCTGTGATGGTTTCGGTACAGACAGGGTGACAGTTTGTACCGCTTTCGGCACAGCGCGTGACCGGGCAGTCTTGCCAGCATTGCAATGCGTCGATGGCTGGAGGATGCTGGGCATCACCTCAGCATTGGGCCGTCGAGCCTCGGGGAGAACAATAAGAAATGCACGACAATCATTTGAGTCGCCATGCCCAACAGGTTCTCACCGTGACCCAGGGCAAACCGCACCTGCACGGGCCCGGCGCCGATCCGTCGATTGCCCGTTCATGGCTGCGCTGTCTTGAGGACTATCACCTCGACCCGGCGCTAAGCATGGCGCCGACCGTGCTTGAACACGGACGCGTACTGGAAAGCCGCGAACGCCTGCAACAAGTGCTGCAGATCGCCGGCAATGAAATGAGCAGCCTGCATCAACAACTCTCCGGCGCTGGCCACGCGGTGCTGCTGACCGACGCGCGCGGGGTGATCCTCAACTGCGTCACCGCGCCGGCCGAACGCAAGATCTTCGAACGCGCCGGGCTGTGGCTTGGTGCTGACTGGAGCGAGGCCTGCGAAGGCACCAACGGCATCGGCACCTGCTTGGTCGAGCGTCAGGCCCTGACCATCCATCAGGACGAACACTTCCGCGGCCGTCACACCGGCCTGACCTGTTCGGCGAGCCCGGTGTTCGACCCGCACGGTGAACTGTTGGCGGTGCTCGACGTGTCTTCAGCGCGTCACGATGTCTCGCGGCAGAGCCAGTTTCACACCATGGCGCTGGTCAACCTCTCGGCGAAGATGATCGAGAGTTGCTACTTCCTGCGTTGTTTCGATAACCAATGGTTGTTGCGTTTTCATCTGCAGGCCGAATCGGTCGGGTTGTTCAGCGAAGGCTTGTTGGCGTTTGACGGGGAAGGGCGGATCAGCGCGGTGAATCAGAGTGCACTGAATTTGCTCGGGCATATTCGCGGTGGTTTGCTGGGTAAACCGGTGGAGGCGTTTTTCGATTGTTCACTGGATGAATTGCTTGGCCGCGCGAGTGCCAATGCCAGTGCCAGTTGGCCACTGCGCACCTGTGACGGGCGACATTTGTTTGCTGTGTTGCGCGGGGAATCGCGCAAACCTGTACCGATGCTATCGACGCCGGTAGTGGCTGAGGCGCCGCGCTTGTCGGGTATCTGTCTCGGTGATGAGGCGTTGCAGGCTGACTTCCGAAAAGCCTTGCGCGTCTTCGAGCGCGACGTACCACTGTTGATCAACGGCGAAACCGGCTCCGGCAAAGAAGCCTTCGCCAAGGCCGTGCATCAGGCCAGTCAACGCTCGAGCAAAGCTTTCGTTGCCCTTAATTGCGCGGCCATTCCCGAGAGCCTGATCGAGAGCGAACTGTTCGGCTATCGCGGCGGCAGCTTCACCGGTGCGCGCAAGGACGGCATGCGTGGCAAGTTGCAACAGGCCGATGGCGGCACGTTGTTCCTCGATGAAATCGGCGATATGCCACTGGCCTTGCAGACTCGGCTGTTGCGGGTGCTTGAGGATCGGCAGGTGGTACCGATTGGCGGCGAGCCGGAAGCGGTCAACGTGCGGATCATCAGCGCCACCCACCGCCATCTGCTGGATCGGGTTGCGGACGGCAGCTTCCGCGAGGATTTGTATTATCGGCTCAACGGCCTGGAAGTGGCGTTGCCGGCTTTGCGCGAGCGCAGTGATAAATCGCAGTTGCTGGATTTTCTGCTGGCTGAAGAGGCGGGCGCTGAAGCGATCCTGATCGAAGAGCCGGCGCGACAGGCTTTGCTTGCATTTAATTGGCCGGGCAATGTGCGGCAGTTGCGCAATGTGCTGCGCACGTTGGCGGCGTTGTGTGATGAAGGGCGGGTCGGGGTTGAGGATTTGCCGGTGATGATTCGGCAGGGGAGTCCGACAGTATTAGCGGTTAAGGAGTCCTATCATCCGCTGGAAGACGCCGAACGGTTGGCTCTGCTCAATACGCTGGAGCAAACCCGCTGGCACATGACCCAAACGGCTCAGCAACTGGGTGTCAGCCGCAACACTCTTTACAGGAAGCTGCGTAAGCATGGGATTGAGCGGCGGGTCAGTTAGAAGGCCCTCACCCTAGCCCTCTCCCGGAGGGAGAGGGGACTGACCGAGTCGGTCTACTGATCTACGCCGACCTGAAATATTGAGCCGAACTCAGGATTTGAAAGCGACCGAGATTGGCTCCCTGTCCCAGAGGGAGAAGGGACTGATCGAGGTGTTTTGGCGATTTACGCCGACCTGAAATATTGAGCCGAACTCAGGATTTGAAAGCGACCGAGATTGGCTCCCTGTCCCAGAGGGAGAAGGGACTGATCGAGGTGTTTTGGCGATTTACGCCGACCTGAAATATCGAGCCGAACTCAGGATTTGAAGGCAACCAAGATCGGCTCCCTCTCCCTAGGGGAAAGGTGACTGATCGAGGTGTTCTGGCGATTTACGCCGACCTGAAATATCGAGCCGAACTCAGGATTTGAAAGCGACCGAGATCGGCTCCCTCTCCCTCGGGAGAGGGCTGGGGTGAGGGGCGACAATTAGCAGCCGAACCGAGATACTGCGGCCAACCAGTCCCGCCCCTCACCTAAAGAGTGCGATTTCCCCCTCCCTACGCTAACCTGCGGCCATGTTTTACGAGGTCGACTATGCACATTCATATTCTGGGTATCTGCGGGACTTTCATGGGCTCGATGGCAGTCTTGGCCAAAGAGCTGGGCCACCACGTGACCGGTTCCGACGCCAACGTCTATCCGCCGATGAGCACGCAGCTGGAAGCCCAGGGCATTCAACTGACGCAGGGCTACGACCCGGCGCAACTTGATCCGGCACCGGATCTGGTGGTAATCGGCAACGCCATGTCCCGCGGCAATCCGGCGGTGGAATATGTGCTGAACAAAGGTCTGCCGTACGTGTCCGGCCCGCAATGGCTGGCTGACCATGTGCTGCAAGGTCGCTGGGTATTGGCGGTTGCCGGTACGCATGGCAAGACCACCACCAGCAGCATGCTCGCCTGGGTCCTGGAACACGCCGGCATGAGCCCGGGCTTCCTGATCGGTGGCGTGCCGCAGAACTTCTCGGTGTCGGCGCGTTTAGGCGGTACGCCGTTTTTCGTGATCGAGGCCGACGAGTACGACAGCGCCTTCTTCGACAAGCGCTCGAAATTCGTCCACTACCGTCCGCGCACAGCGATCCTCAATAACCTTGAGTTCGATCACGCTGACATCTTCCCGGATCTGCCAGCTATCGAGCGGCAATTCCACCACTTGGTGCGCACCATCCCAAGCGAAGGTCTGGTCATCCATCCGACCACCGAGCCGGCCTTGCAACGTGTGATCGAAATGGGTTGCTGGACCCCGGTGCAGACCACCGGTGCCGGCGGCCAATGGCAGGTCAAACTGCTCAGCGAAGACGGCTCGGCGTTCGAAGTGATGTTCGAAGGCGTGTCGCAAGGCACCGTCGAGTGGGAGCTGACCGGTCAGCACAACGTCGCCAACGCCTTGGCTGCTTTGGCGGCGGCGCGTCATGTGGGTGTGGTGCCGTCGATGGGCATCGCTGGCCTGAGTGCGTTCAAGAACGTCAAACGCCGCATGGAGAAGGTCGCTGAAGTACGCGGCATTACCATCTATGACGACTTCGCCCACCACCCGACTGCCATTGCCACCACCCTCGACGGCCTGCGCAAACGCATCGGCGACGCGCCTCTTATCGCGATCATCGAACCGCGCTCCAACTCGATGAAACTCGGCGCGCACCGTGATGGTTTGCCGGACAGCGTGGTCGATGCCGATCAGGTGATCTGGTACGCCCCGGCCAACCTCGGCTGGGACCTGGCCGGCACCGCCGCGTTGTGCACCGTGCCGTCGATCGTCAGCGACTCGCTGGAAGGCATCATCGAGCGCGTGAAGAGCCAGGCGCAGCCGGGCACGCATGTGGTGATCATGAGTAACGGCGGCTTCGGCGGCCTGCACGGCAAACTCGCCGAGGCGCTGCAATGAACACTCGTTTTGAGAGCAATGGCCCCGAACGCATCACGCTGGCGATGACCGGCGCGTCTGGCGCGCAATACGGCTTGCGCCTGCTCGATTGCCTGGTGCGGGAAGATCGCGAGGTGCACTTCCTGATCTCCAAGGCTGCGCAACTGGTGATGGCCACCGAGACCGATGTGACGTTGCCGCCCAAGCCGCAAATGATGCAGGCCTTCCTGACCGAATACACCGGAGCTGCCGCCGGGCAGATCCGCGTGTACGGCAAGGAAGATTGGATGTCGCCGGTGGCTTCGGGCTCCGGCGCACCGGCAGCGATGGTCGTGGTGCCATGTTCCACCGGGACGTTGTCGGCGATTGCCACCGGCGCCTGCAACAACCTGATCGAACGCGCCGCCGACGTCACTTTGAAAGAGCGTCGCCAATTGATTCTGGTGCCGCGCGAAGCGCCCTATTCGAGTATTCATCTGGAGCACATGCTCAAGCTGTCGAACATGGGTGTGACGATTCTGCCGGCCTCACCGGGTTTCTATCATCAGCCGCAGACCATCGATGACCTGATCGATTTCGTTGTGGCGCGGATTCTCAATCTGCTCGGCATTCCCCAGGACATGCTGCCGCGTTGGGGTGAGCATCATCTGAGCAGCGATGAATAAGCTGCTCGCGATCGGCCTGGTGTTGTTGCTGACCGGGTGTGCGACGGCGCGCACGCTGGATGCAGCGAAACCGGGGGCGCCGGTGGTGTATTCCGGGACGCGGCTGGATTTGTATGCGCTGAATGGCGGGTGCTGCGCGATGGACCGGTTCGGGGCTGAAGCGCCGAGCTATCCGGGGGTGGATCTGCCGGCGAGTGCGCTGCTTGATACGCTGTTGTTGCCGTTGTCACTGCTCACGGTGATAGGCGTGAGTTTTCAGGCAACGGGCGGCTTGTAGTTAGACAGATCGTTCCCACGCTCTGCGTGGTAACGCCTCCGGTGACGCTCTGCGTCACGCTTTGGGACGCAGAGCGTCCGTGGCTGCGTTCCCACGCAGAGCGTGGGAACGATCATGCGGCGGAAGATTATTTGCCCAGCTTGCGCAGCTCATCCGACTCGATCACCCGCACCCCATCTTGCTCTTCCAGCGCCAACCGCCACATCGCTCGCGCCAATTGGCACGCTTCGATGCCCCGGTATTTACCCGGAATCAGCTTTGACAACGGTGCGGCCAGTTGCTCGGCCAGACGTGGTTCGGTCCGTTCACCCAACAACAGTGAAGGCCGGCAAATGGTCAATTGCGGCCAGTCCTGCGCACGCAAGGCCTGCTCCATTTCGCCTTTGACCCGATTGTAGAAAACCGACGATTTCGGATCGGCGCCTATCGCACTGATCACGATCAGGTGCCGCGCGCCCATCTCCCGCGCGCGTTTGGCGAACGCCACCACCATGTCCAGATCCACCGCGCGAAACGCCGCTTCAGACCCGGCCTGTTTGATGGTGGTGCCGAGGCAGCAATAGGCGATGTCGACGCGGCCACTGAGTTGCGGCAGAAACGCCTGCGGATCGCCCACCGGGTTTTCAAGATGCGGATGTTCGGCCAAGGGGCGACGGGAAGGGGCGAGCACGCGAGAAATCGTCGGCTCGTTGAGCAAACGGTCGAGTAGATGTTCACCGGTCAAACCGGTGGCTCCGGCAAGCAATACGTGCTGAGGCGTCAAGTACATAGTGTCTCTCCCTTGATACTGTTCAGCTTAGTTGCTCTTTGTCGCTCCGTCGTTCAATGCAGCACTCTGCAATGCTTTTCTGGCTTGCTGTTTGCGCAGCAGTTGCCAGTGCGACAGCACGGTTTTGGGCGCCCAGATCTGCGGCTCCGACGCTTCGAAATTATCCGCCAGTTCACGCTCGGCGACGGTGGCCTTGGCCAGTTTGAAGGCTTGCTCCAGATCATCGGTCTGGTTCAGCGCCTGGGCGAACAGTGCATCGCCGAAGTAGGTGAAGTTGGCTTCTTCCGAGCAGCCGAAGGACACCCGATCGGCGCGCGAGGCGGTCATGATCAGCGTGCGTTCGTCTTTCAGCGCCGGGATAAAGCCGCCGGAGTAGCACGACGAAATCACGATGACCTTGTCGCGATTTTTCAGCGGCGCCAGTACAGCGGCGAGTTCATCGGCGGGCAGGTCGGCCAGTTCCATGCGCGGCTGGTCGAGCACCAGCTCATGTTCGGCGGTGCCGTGGCTGGTCAGGTAGATGAACAGCAGGTCTTCCGGGCCGCTGCGTTCGGCCAGCGTTTGCGCGGCACGACGCAGGTTCTCGCGGGTGGCCATCGGCCGGTCGCCGAGGTGGTCACGGTGGTTGACCAGACGGACCTGGCCATAAGCGCCGAAGCGCGTGTTGAGCATGTTGGCGACGTAGTCGGATTCGCGCAGGAATACGCTTTGTTTGCCGTCGCCGCCGAGGGTCAACGTGTACAACTCGACCGCCGGGGTCGACGCGGGAATGGCGGCCAACGCGTCATCAAGCAGGCGGCCCTGAGCGAGCAAGCCGAGTTCGAGCGTATCGGGCAATAACTTGCCGTCGGCGTCGCGCACGCGCTGGCCGTTGACCCAGGTGCCGCTCATCACGCTGCCATCGGTGAGCACCAGGGTGCCGCGTCCGGAGTAGCTGTCGTTGTCGAAGCCGCCGATGTAAAAGCTGCCATCGGACAGGTTCAAGCGGCCCTGACCGCTGAAGCGCCAGTCGCTGAACGTGCCGATGTAATGGCTACCGTCGGCGCCGATCAGTTCGCCCTTGCCGGTCAGCGCGCCTTCCTTGAACTGGCCGAGCCAGACATCGCCGTCGGCGTTTTCGTAGCGACCTTTGCCGTGCAGTTGATTGTTCTTGAAGCCGCCGACGTAGATATCGCCGTCCGCGCTGTTGAAGGTGCCTTTGCCTTCCAGCTGACCGTTGACGAAATGCCCGCTGAACGAGTTACCGCTGGCATCGCCGCGCTGGCCTTCGCCGTTGGGCTTGCCGTGGGCGAACTGGCCTTGATAGGAGCTGCCGTCGTCCATTTCCAGACGGCCGAGCCCGGAGTATTGGTCAGCCTTGAACTCGCCACGATAGGTCATGGCGTTTTCTTTCAGGGTGCCTTCGCCTTCGCGGCGTCCCTGTTTGAAGCCGCCGGTGTAACTGCTGGCGTTGGTGGTCAGGCTGCCTTGGCCGTCGAACAGGCCTTGCTGAAACTGCCCGCGATAGACCTCGCCGTTGCTGCCATGCCATTCGCCCTGACCATGCCACTGACCCTTATCGAACTGCCCGGCATACCAGCTGCCGTTGGGGTAGTCGACGCGGCCCTGACCTTGCAGCAAGCCATCGACCAGTTCACCACGATAGCGTCCACCGTCGGGCAGGCGCGCATCCGGGGGCAGCAGCGATTCGCCGTCGCCGCACGCGGTGAGCATCAGGGTCAAGGCAAGGGGTGCAAGACGAGCGAGTGAGCGCATAGCGGGATCCGGGCAATTAGGCGACCGAGTATGCCGCAGCTATGTGACCTAATGCAGCCGGTAAAAACAGTGTTGACGCGAAACAGCGTGCGCTGCTTCGCATCCAGAACCATCAGACGAAGCAGAGCGACAGTGGCTCGGCGATATAGGCCGGTTTGTCCGAGCCTTCTATCTCCAGTGTCGCGGTGGCTTTGAGCAGCCACTGGCCCGGTTTTTTCTCGGTCACCTCGCCCAGATCGACCTTGAGGCGGACCTTGGAATTGACCTTCACTGGCTGGATGAAACGCACGCTGTCCAGGCCGTAATTGACCACCATCTTCACGCCTTGCGGCAGGATCAGGATGTCTTCCATCAATTTCGGGATCAGCGACAACGACAGGAAACCGTGGGCAATGGTGCTGCCAAATGGCGTTTGCGCGGCTTTGACCGGGTCGACGTGAATGAACTGATAATCACCGGTGGCTTCGGCGAACAGGTTGATGCGTTCCTGATCGATGGTGAGCCATTCGGAACGTCCGAGTTCCTTGCCGACATAATCTTTGAGCTCTGCAACGGGAACATAGGGCATTGAGACTCTCCTTGGGTTCATCGGTTTTATAGTTTTTCAGGTGGGGGATTTGACCGCCCTGCGAACCACTGTAGATCATCATGGCGATTTGCTCCGGTCAACCGACCATGCTTTTGGCGAATGCCGATCCATAGCGCAGGCGTGCTTATAATGCCGAGCCCCTGCTGGGTGAAAAGTAAGACGGAGATGTCGGATGTTGCTACGTGGCCTGACCCTGCTGGTGCTGTTCCAATTGCTCGGCACGGCGCTCAATCATTTGCTCTTGCCAGTGCTGCCGGGGCCGATCATCGGTCTGCTGCTGTTGCTGGTCTTCCTGATCGTTCGCGGTGAAGTGGGTGAGCCGCTGAACCTCGCGGCTGGCAGCCTGCTGCGCTATCTGCCATTGCTGCTGGTGCCGCCGGCCGTGGGCGTGATGGTTTATGCGAGCGACATTGCCGCGGATTTCTGGGCGATTGTCGGTGCGTTGGTGCTGTCGTTGATCCTGTCGATGGCCTTCGCCGGGGTGCTGATGCAACGCCTGGTCAAACGGCACGCCCCCACGTCGGAGGAGTCCTGATGCTCTTTGACTGGCAGGGCGCCTGGGCCTCCGTTATCCATCATCCGCTGTTCGGCATCGGCATCACCCTCGGCGCCTATCAACTGGTGCTGGCGGCGTTCGAGAAAACCCGCTGGATCTTTCTGCAACCGGTGCTGGTCTCCATGCTGTTGGTGATCGGTGTGCTGGTCGGCTGTGGCCTGACCTATGCCGAATATCGCAAGAGCACCGAGATCCTCAGCATTCTGCTCGGCCCTGCGACCGTTGCATTGGCGGTGCCGCTGTATCTCAACCTGCGGCGTATTCGCCAATTGTTCTGGCCGATTTTTACTACGCTGGTGATAGGCGGCGTAGTCGCCACAGGCATGGGGGTGGCGCTGGGCTGGTGGTTCGGTGCCGAGCACATGATTCTGATGACCATGGCGCCGAAGTCGGTGACCTCGCCGATCGCAATGCTGGTGGCTGAGCAGATTGGTGGCGTTGCGGCGCTGGCGGCGGTATTCGTGTTGATCACCGGGGTGATCGGTGCGATCTTCGGCCCGGCGTTGTTGACCCGCCTTGGCGTGCACAGTCCCGAGGCGCGTGGCATGGCGCTGGGCATGACCGCGCATGCGGTCGGCACGTCGGTGGCGTTGCAGGAAAGTGATGAGTGCGGCGCGTTTGCGGCGCTGGCGATGAGTCTGATGGGCGTGGCCACGGCAGTCTTCCTGCCGCTGGCGGTGTCGATGGTGGTGTAAGGAAATGTCTATGAGTCTGCCGCTTTTCCCGCTGAACACCGTGTTGTTTCCCGGCTGCAACCTCGATTTGCAGATATTCGAGGCGCGCTATCTCGACATGATCGGCCGCTGCATGAAGCAGGGTGGCGGTTTCGGTGTGGTGTGCATCCTTGATGGCCACGAAGTCGGCGTCGCGCCAGAAGGTTTTGCTATGGTCGGCTGCGAAGCACGCATCACCGATTTCCAGCAGCAGGACAACGGCTTGCTCGGCATTCGTGTGCAGGGCGGGCGGCGGTTCACGGTGTTGCGTACCGAGGTGCAGCGCGATCAGTTGATCCTCGCCGATGTCGACTGGCTGGATGACGAACCCGAGCAACCGTTACAGGACGAGGATGCTGATCTGGTGGCGTTGCTCAAGGCACTGGCCGAGCACCCGATGGTGGAAGCGCTGGACATGGGCACTGAAGCGCTGGGTCAGCAATCGCTGGCCAATCAGTTGGCCTATCTGCTGCCCTTCGCCGAAGAAGACAAGATCGATCTGTTACAACTCGATGATCCCCAGCAGCGGCTGGATGCAATTCAGGCGCTGCTCGACGAACTACAAGGTGAATTGTTCGCCTAGTTGCACTTTGAATTAACTGATGGCGCCTGCCAGCATTGTTTTGCTTTTGTCTTTGTCTTAATTTCAAGTTGTCCGCAGGAAGCGGATAACTTGAATAAAAATAAGGATAAAAGCATGACTGTCTATGAAGATGAATGGGCGTTTTGGGATGATATTGCCGGCAAGTATATTTTGAAACATGCCGAGACGGATCATAACGTTAGCCACGTAATTGAGGCGGCATCCACTTATGCGGACCGGATGGTAATAGCCCGGCGTAAACGAAAATCTGAAAAAGTCCCTGGCGGCGAAGTGCCACGGATGTCGGCGTCCGCCACCAGCGTAGTGACTGCGACTGCGGTTTGATTATTTCCTTTTTCAGCATTGCCTGTCGTCGTGGCTAATTGACGGCGGGGTGTTTACAGGTGGGCAATCCCATGGCTTTAGCAAAAACAAATAACCAGACATTCACTGCGCATCTTTATCTTGATGGCCGGCCAGTGGTACTTAATCAACTACGTCTGCAACAGGCTTTGCGTGACCTTCGCATAACCAAGGCAGAAAAACTGGATGCCGAAGTGGGGTTGGCGGATTCGCGCGTGTCCAGCTTCATAACGCTGGCTGACCATGATGACGACACACCACTGTTGTTGAAGTTCGTCCCAAAGGGTGACGTATATGCAATCAGCCTTGTGCTCGCGGGAATATTCGATGGTGCGCGGTTATTCATAGAGGACAAGACTCATAATCTGTTGGCCAGTACCCGTGCGCCAGAGCAATACTTTTCAATCAGCAAGTCTGGTGCTTCAAAGGCCTCCTTCAGTGATATCGAATCCGGTCCTGCCTATCTGGAGTTGATCCGCGAACCTGATGACAAGCCCTTGTATCGCCATATAAGCAGCGGAATGAGCACATTCCTCGACGTCGATCCTAACAGGACGGGGCATAACGCCTTCAATCACAAACCGGCAATATTTGTGATCAAGGTTATCCAATAGCGCCCAGCCGCTACTCCATAAAAAGGCGCCATTCATGTCTGGATGAATGGCGCCTTTTTTCAGGTTCGGTAATGCTCGGGTACCGGCCAGACAATGTCGTCGGCGAACGTCTTGTCGCCTTTGGGCAGATCCAGTATCACACCGCCAGAACCGGCGATTTCATCGATAAGGCTGTCATAGGCGTTGGCGCCAAAATACCCGGCAGCACGACTGTCGGTTCCCGCCCAGGTGGCCTGCTCGATGGCCGCGACCCGGTCACCCGCCTGTGTCAGCACATCCTTGACCCGGGCGGCTTTTGTCAGGTCGGAACGCACCAGCCAGATCCGCTCGGCACTGATGCCGCGTGTGGGCGTGGAGATATGCCCTTCCAGGTCGTCGAAGAGGAATGTGCCGTTAGCGGGGTTGAATGCCTTGTTTTCCGCCCCCGGCACCACTTCCAGGCCTCGGGTATCAATGGCGTAGACGAATGACGTGGTTTGCTGGCGGCGCGTGGATACATAATCTTTCGAATCATCGAAAACGAACGAGCTGTCAGAGTCGGTCTCGTCGCCGGTTCGTTTACCCTCCGACACCGAACTGCTGCCCGAGTCGGAGGATTCGCCGGTTCGTGTTTTCGAGCTTTGAGGGTTCACCCCGGGAAAACGATTGGCCTGCGAGTTGTAATGTAACTCGTGATAGAAGCCGCCCTTGGTCGCCGCGTAGGCGGTGGCGTCATGCAGTCCGAACGTTGCACTCAATGCGCGCTTGTTCGTGGTGCCCTTGGGATTGCCTTTACGGTGCATCATTCGATCATCCCGCGCCAACTCGAAGGGTAATCGGGTTTCGCCGCGGAACATCGCCGGAATGTCGGTGCGATACAACATGCCGTGGCGGGTTCGAAGATAGCCGAGGTGGGTCGCGTAGTCGGCCAAAAAGGCGTCGCTGTAGCGGGTGGCGGGCCAATGGTGGGCGAGGGCCAGTCCTTGACTCCGTAATTCCTCAATGTAGTTTTCCAGCTCTTCGTCGATCAGCTTGAAGCGCTGCTCATTGGTCGCATCGAGCGTCAGGCGTTTGTGCTGTTCAGCCCATTGCGGTATCTGGCCGTCGCCCGACTCTGTGCGCAGCCGACACAGTTGGTTCTGGGTCAGGTTATAGCTGCGCTGCAATTGCAGGCGCTGGGCAAGGGTCATGTGTGGATGCAGCCACTTCAAAGAATCAGCGACAAACAGATGGTCTTCGGTGTTCTGCGCGCGAAGTGCCCAGTCCGGTGGCTTACCGGCCGCTTGTGCTTCTGCGCGGAAGGCGGCAATCCGGGTGTCATCCAGAATGTACATGCGCTGGATGTCCTGATCCGACCATTGCGCAAGTGGCGCATCGGCTTTCCTGTCGCGTTTTGCCTGCGCGGGATCGATGGCAATCCAGTGATGCTCCGGATCCTTGATGGCATAGCCGAGGATGGCGTCATCGCCGCTCGTACCGAGAGCGCGAAAGGTGTAGTAACCGTCAGCATTCGGTGTCGCGGAAAACGCGTAGTCATCAACGTTGAGGAGGGTGAGGTGCCGATCCAGGCTCCACAGATGGCCTTGGGTGGTCCGGTAGATGGGTGGGCCTGGTGCCAGGCGCCAGAAGGACATTGCCCGATAGGCCCTGAGGTCGGCATCGTATTGAACACAAACGTGGTGTCGGCCTTCAGAGCCTGGCAGTCGCACGTCCACCCAGTCCTTGGCGAGATAACGCCGGATGCCGGATTCATTCGGCCCTGGCAGATCGCCGAAATACGGATGGGCGAAATCTTCCAGCGACGTCATCGAAAAGTCCGGCCTGTCTGTGGCGGATCTCGGTGTGACGCTCACTTCGATGGGTGAGGTTTTTGCTTGGGAAGTCCCGGGTTCCTCCAGACGAGGTCGCTTGGGTGAGGAGGTCGCCTCGACGGGTATAGGCCCCGGAATGTTTTCAGAGTTTGCAACTATCGCTCTGCTCGGCGAATGATCTGCGGAGGCCAGTGTTGAGGTGGCGGGCGTTTCGACTGAAGGTGATTTAGGCCGTGGCCCGGGTTTTTGGCGCATGAATAAACTCCGTTTTTTGCGAGTCAGCCTGTCCGTAGGCTGAGGTGAACGGGTGCCCGTGTGGACGTCTGATCCAGACGGGCACGTGGTGAGGGTCAGGTCTTGTCGTTGGAAAAGACCAGGTCTTGCGGGTTGATTCGCATCTGTGGATCGCTGGCCAGCGCCCAGTGTTTCCTTACTGCGTTGTAAACCACCGTACCGATCGTTCCGGCGTCGATTCCGACGTGGGTTACATGAACCCTTGCTGCCAGTTCGTTTCGCTGTTGATGGGCATTGATCTCGGCTAACAGAGCTTCGATATCGGCGTAGCGACGTGCATCGATGACGTAGAGTTGCAGCACTTCAAACAACAGCGACACTTCATAAATATGGCCGGCCGAAGTGGCCACGCTGATGGATTCCACCGGGACGTCGTCTTCGATATCGGGCAATTCGACGGTGACGCTGGCGATGTGCAGACGATTGCCGTCCAGTTGGATGTCGTCGCGGGTGACCGTTTCTTTCATTTTGTCGGTGTACAGCGTCCAGGTCGACGCATCGGCGGTTTTCGCTGCAGCGCCTGGCGTCGAAAGGCGAATGATGGTGTTGCTGGCCAGATGGACATCGTACGTCGAGCTCTGGCCATCGAGTACATAGATGCCGGTGTGCGAACCGGTGTCGATGGTGATGCGACTGGGTTCTGCCGTTATCAGCGGTTTCACGCTGGCCAATGGTCTGACAAAGCGATAGTTGCCATTGCGTTGCTTGAGGCAACTTCGGGTGCTGCGTACGCGGGTGCCGGGGTTTTTTACATCGTCTTCATAATCCAGTGCGGGAACTTGCAGGCGGTAGGAAACCTGGTCCTGCAGCACCAGCACAACATCCTGCTGCAGGTGTGGGGTGGTGACTTTCAGGTTGTTTCTGCCGCTGTAACCGGTGGCCGCCGCGATGGGCTGGACCACACCTTTGAACATGACCAATTTCGACGGCAGGGAGACCGACAGGGTGAAGTCTGTGTAGTACAAGTGGGTCGTGCCAGAGACGCCTTTGCGCACCTGCACCTCATAACTGACCTGCACATCGATGATTTCAGCGTTGTCGAATTCCAGATAAACAGTGCGGGACGTTTCGGCGGTATTGCGCTGGGCAACGAATTCCACCGGACGCTCGGTGCGAGCAACAAAGTGCTGCTTCAAGCCCTGTTCGGCGATCTCGATCATGCCGCCGTTAACGATTTGCGGTGCAGCGGCGGGTTGGCCGATGACGACAACGACGGGGGTTATATCCTGCTGCAGCGCCTCACCTGGCTGCTGGGGTAGCTGGACCAGCAGCTCATAGCCATCCTCGGTCTTGAAACGGAAACGGTCATTGTTCAACAGGCGTTTGCCGTCGACCCACTGGTAGACATTTTCGAGTGTCAGTACATGCTCCGGGTCGTTACCATCCTTGCCGCGCAATGAACTGATCACCAGCGCAGTACCGACGATCTGCCAACGCTGGATGACCTCCGCCGGCCAGCCGAACTCGATCAGACTCGACGCTTCAGCGTCCTCGTTGATGGTCGTGCGGGCGTTGCTGCTGGCGATGTAAAAACGATCTGCGCCGCTGCCGCCGTCAACTCGACAGTCCACTCCGTAGACGGCAATCGTGTCATCGCCTGCGCCGGCGCTGATGCGGTCGTAGCCATTGGCGGAAATCCGGTTGGCCGCGTCGTTTCCACTGACGCGGCTGGTGCCTCTGCGCAGGGTCGAGACGTTTTCGATCGACGTGAGCTGCGCGACGTCAACGGCATTTTCCTCAGGATCAAGACCGCGCAGCGCCACCCTGCCACTGTGCAGGTTGATGTCGTGACCGATATGGCGGGTGTCGCTGAGCGGGCGGCTGCCTTCGAAGGCCAGGGTGTCGGCACCTGCGCCGCCGTCCAGCACATTGAGGTGGGCCGGTTTGCTGGTGAGGTTCAATTGCTGCTCGCTAATGTCCTGATAGAACGCATCGTCCCTGTCGCCTCCGGTCAAAGCTTTGTGATCCGCGCGATAAGTGAACAGATTGGGCTTGTCCCGGACCCCGATAACCCGGTCATTGCCGTCACCCAAGCGCCAGAAAATGCCTTTGTCGTCACCGGCACTGCCCGACACTTTGCCTTTGAGGTTGGCGGGCAGGCCTTTGCCGGCATCGATCACGTCATCGCCGTCGACAACCACGGCCTGGTTGTCGAGCTTGAACGGTTGTTGGCCAGCGCTTTCGTCCCACTGGTAGCGCCAGATTTCAACGGGCTTCAATTCAACCTGAAAGGCACCGTTGATCACGTGTTCGATGGCGTGTTTGTAGGCGTTCTCCAGCATGTCCTTGGCCGACAACTGCAGTTGTCGCTGGTGGTCCCGATAGCCTTTGGCGAGCTTGAAGCGATCCAGTACGTCCTGGTCCAGTTCCTTGTTGGTGAAGGCGAACCAGCCCGAGCGCATGCGTTCTTCAAACGTCAGTTCGATGTAGTCATCGATGTCGTCCACCACTCGGGCGGCCTGGTAGATCATCGAGGCGGCGATAAGCAGTCCGGCGGCGACCAGCCCGACCGGCCCGGCGACGCTGCCAAACCCGGCCAGTGCGGCGACGCCCAGCACCAGGCTGATACCCGCCCCGGCGACGCTAAGACCGCCGCTGACGTAATGATCCTGGGCCTCTTTGCCCTGCGCCGCGGCGGCGGCATTGAACGACTTGATGGCATCGACAATGTCGAAGGGCAAGGTGATGGCGCTGGCGAACATTCCGGCACCGCGGCTCATGTATTTGCCCACCGAGGTCAGCGGGAAATACTTCAGCGCGTTGCCGCCGTTTCTGAGCATGGCCTCACCGGTCTTGGTCAGCCCGCGTTCGATGATCAGTGAGCCGAACTCGGCGGCGATCGAGCCACCCTGGAAAACCGCTTCCAGCGTGTCTCCGTGCTTGATCGCATCAATCATCGCCTTGTAGCCGCTGTAGATGCCGAACGCCTGCATGCCGACCCCGGCGCCGCTCATCAAATAGCTTTTGTTTTTGCTGATCCAGCCCGGGGCATTTTCCAGTGCGTCGGCGCGATGAATATCCAGTTTTTGCGCAGCCTTGCCCAACTGGTTCAGGCGGTCCACCGTGCTGCCGGTGGCAATGGTTATATCGGCGACAAACAGCGGCCCGGCATCGACCGAGCGCTTGCAGGCGATTTCATAAAACAGCATCGCCGCTACATTGCTGTCCGGATTGTCGACGGACAACAGACGCGCCTGCACCCGGTCTGCATCGAAATTGAGTCCGTCGAGAAAGTGTTGATCCACGCGCTGCATGCCGGCATTCGCCGGGCTGATGACTTGGCCGTGCACGGTCGCGCCCAAGGCCAGGAGTTCGACGCGGCTGGTGAGTATTTCGCCGATGCGCAAGGGGCCGAAATGTTTGTCGAGGGACTTGAGTGTGCGTCGATAAGGGGCGTCAGCGTCGTCTGGCAACACTGCGTTGAGCGTGCCCGCCGGCGGCGCATGGGGGTTGGCCGAGACGCTGACGGGATTGACCTGAACGACGCTGCTATTGGCGATTTGAAGTGGCGGAGCGATAAGTTTTGACATGTCATTAATCCTTTAATGAAAACGCATGAGCGGTGTCCCTACCGATGTGTCACTGATGTCGAGCCGCCGGCGTTGTCGACTCGGGCCAGTGGATGGCGTAGGCGAATTCGTCGCCGTTACCCGACAGACTGAGCACAGGTTTGCCGGCGGCTTCGGCGTTGTCGATCAACTGGTCGTAGGCGAATTTGTTCTCGTGTCCGGCATGGGTGGCGGCTTCGATGCGCTCAGCGTTCGCGCCTGCCTGTTCCTTGAGGTCATCGACCCTCACGGCCTTGCTCAGGTGCGAATTCAGCAGCCAGATACGCTCGGCATCCAGTCCTCTGCGGCTGACTGATATCAGCCCTTCGAAGTCATCGGAGGGAAACCAGGTGGGGGGTGTGTCGCGGGCCGCTGAATTGAAACTCATGTTTTCTTCATGAGGCACCACTTCCAGGTCGCGGGTGTCGAGCACATACAGAAACATTTCCCGCTGACGTGTGCGTGTTGATTCATAGCGGCGATCACGATCCCACGGCACCGGGCTTGTGGCGTCGGACCATTCGGACGATGAGCTGCTCTCGGTATCACTGACATCGCTGCCCGAGGCGCTATCGTCAGCATCCCGCCCCGGGTATTTGCTCGTCTGGCTGTTGAACCGCAAGTACTCGGGGTCAGGCTCCCTTGCGTACACCAGGCCTTCTTTGAGGCTGAAGGTTGCGCTCATCGGCTTATGCGTGGTGGCGCCCGGTTTATGCTGGTAGCGCGGTAGCATGAAGCCGTCATTGGCAAGCTCGAACGGTGTGCGTTCATCGCCACGGAACAGCGCCGGCACGTCGGTGCGGTACAGGCAATTGTTCTTGTTGCGCAGATAGCCGAGTTTGCCCAGCAGCGCTTCGCGCACCGGCGCGGTCATACTGGATTCCGGGCTGTACCAGTCATGCCGGGCATCACGCTTGAGGTTAAGTTCCTCGACAGCCTCGCGGCTCAGTTGCTCGAGACGCTGCGGATGGTCGAGAGCGTCGATCAGGTGTTTGTGTGCCTGCGCCCATTGCGGCATTTTCAGTTCAGTTTTCAGGTCCTGTTGCAAGCGGGCCAGTTGGCTGGGCAGCAGGTTATAGGACTGCAGAAATGCTTCGCGCTGTGCAGGATTCATGCTTGGGTGCAGCCAGCGCAGGGTGTCGCGTAACAAGTCGCGGTGCGGGTTCGTGACTTCGGGAATCGCCCATTGCGGACTCTTGCCGCTGGCTTGGGCTTCGGTGCGAAAACGCACGAGATCCTGGCCATGGATGTCGTACACCTGCCAGATCTCATGGTCCGTCCAATGCTTCAAGAGCGTGGGCTGGGCACCGAATCCGCCTGCGGGCGGATCGACCGGGATCCAGTGACCAAAAGCGTCCATAAAGGCAAATTGCGTGATCGCGTTGTTCGCCCCGAATGCGAGGGCCAGTTCGTAATAGCCTTGGGCATCCGGTGAACGCAGCGATGCCTTGTACAGATTCGAATCGAGGTGGGCGGGTCGAGGCCGTTTCGTGCCGGGGGCGATCCCCGGTTGATCGCCCGGTCGCGGCGCAGGTCGTTTTGTCGAGGCCATGGCGGGTGCCGGATGCTCCGTCAGGCGCCAGGTCAACCGGCCTTCATTCCGGTACAGCGCCGGTCCGGACGCGGACCGCTCGGTGACCATCTTGCAGCGATAAACCCCGTCGGCATCCTGGCCGACATGGGTGGTGCGCAAGTCGCCTTCATATTCGACGTCGACAAACTGTCGTCCGACGATCCAGCGAAAACCGTCATCCTCCGCCGGTTTCATTCCACGCAGGAAGTCGTCACGCAGCCAGTAGGTGTCGGGGGAATTATCGCTTGCGAGGCGGGCAGGGTTCGTCGCCTGCATCGGTTGGATGACCACGGCAGGCGGGGGGGCATCCGCGACCGGTCGGCCGCCAGCGGTGTGAACGGGATTCTGGCCACTCGGCAAACCCGGTAACCGGAAAATCGAAGGGCCACCTGGAGTGAACGGTGTGTCGGTACGCAGGGGCGGGAATGTGCTCGCGTCAGGTTGTTGCGTTGAGCTCTGGGTTGGTTTGCGCGGTGTCTTTGGACTCATGGCGTACTCGAAATCAGTTGATGTATTGAAACCCTCGCTTCGTCAGTTGAATTGATTGTTGGGCAGGCAAGTGCAGGCGGTCTCACTTTAATGGGTGAGAATGTGCCGAAGGGTTTCAAATATGTGGATTTAATCTAACCGGTTTTTCAAGTTATGGAAGGCGCTGGGGTGAGGGTTCGTAATTGATATGTAACTTCGGTTGTTTTTAGTTTGAAGTGTGCGAAGTTGCGGTTTGGTAAATAAGGATTCTTACCGTGGGCGAGTAAGTTTGAATAAGAGAACAGCGCTGCTCTTGTCGGAGAATTCCTAAAAGAGCAGCGCAGAAGGATTAAGGCTTGTGTATCGCCAGATTCAATAGGCGTAACGCAACAAGGTATGAGGCAAGTGCCGCAGGACGAAAAATCCGAACAGCGCCAACATTGCCGGCAGGATCAACCACCAGATCTTGAACGGCATGGGATTGAGTGGGGTTTTACGCTGGCTCAGCCACAGGGCGGCAGCGCAGACACAGGCGGCAAGCATGGCGCCGGCCAGCACGTCGGTTGGCCAATGAGCGCCCAGATAGACCCGCGACAGGGCGATGGAGAGGGCCGGAATACAGGCGATCAGCAACCAGGTCAGGCGCATGCGTGGCGGCTGGCCACGGCCGGCGAGTACCGCCAGGGTCAGAAACAGTGCAAACGAACCTGAGGCATGACCACTGGGCATGCTGTAAGTGGTCAGTGGGTCGGTCAGCACTTCCGGACGCACCCGGGCGAAGAAGTATTTGGTCCCGGTGTTGGCCAATGCGGTCACCAGCAGCGTACCGCCAACGAAGATCGCATGACGCCATTGCCGGCACATCAGCAACAGGCCAGTCAGCAGGACGCTGAACAGCAGCATGTTGCGGAACTCACCGATCAGGGTCAGTGTGACCGCAATTTCATCCAGCATTGGCTGGCGATGTTCCTGCACCAGTGTCATCACCCCTTGATCGAGCGCTGTCAGGTACGGATAGCCGATGAACAGACCAATCAGAATCAACAGGCTCATGCTGCTGATCCAGATGGTCGCGCGACGGTGGCGACGCAGGCTGCTGTTCACGCTGAGACCGACCATTGCGGCGATGCTGCCAGCGACAATGCCGGCCTCCAGCCAGAACCCTTCAGGCAATGGCAGGCGGAAGGCCGCGCCGGTGGCCCAGCCCGGCAGCAGATAGGCGAGACTCCAGCCGGCGGCCGCCAGCAGGCTGACAGCGGCGAAACGCGGGAAAGGCATGTCGCACATGCCGGCGACCATGGGCAGCATCGGTCGCAATGGCCCGATGAAGCGGCCGACCAGCAGACTGGCAATGCCGTAGCGCTGGAAATACGATTCGGCTCCGGCCATCCATTCCGGATGATGCCGTAGCCCCGGCAGGCGCCGAATGTTCTGGTGGAAATGGCGACCGAGGAAGTACGAAACGGCATCGCCGAGAATCCCGCCAAGAAAGCCCAGCAACAATGTCTCGCTGAGTGACAGGGCGCCGCTGCCGGCCAGCACGGCGACGGCAAACAGCAGCACGGTGCCCGGCACGATCAAACCGGCAATCGCCAGGCATTCCACAAAGGCCACAATGAAAACTGCAGCAGCCAGCCATTGTGGATTGGCTGCCAGCCACCCGGTAATGCTATCGAGCCATGGGCCCATACAGAAAAACTCCAAATCATTAATGGCCTCCTGTAGGAGCAGCCTTCGGCTGCTCCTACATGAGTGTGTGGTTACAGCAGAAAATAATCCCGGCCTTCGACCTGACCCCGTCGCAACGGGTTCCGCGTGCACCATTGCGCATAGTTGGCGTCGACAAAGCGGTACATCAGGTGCTCGTCACGGCCATGGGGAATGCCCAGGCGGGTGGTTTGAATGATGTGCGAAGGTGCCGGCCCGATGTCTTCTACCAGAAGGACTTCATGATCGAAACGCTTGGCGTCCCACATCGGCACCTTCAGTCCCAGCGCTTTGCACACCAGGGTTTGCCCGGCGCAAAGCTTTTGCGAAGGCCGCGCACGTCCCTGCGCGTCGGGATTGTTCAGCAGCATCTGCGCCAGACTCGCCGGCCCGCTGATTTCATCGACCCACGGATAGGCGGATTTGATCAGTACCGCATTGCCCGGCCCCTGCGCACTGAAATTCAGCGAATCACCGCCACGGGCGTAATACATATAGATGTGGCCGCCATCCAGAAACAAAGCCTTACGCTTTTCTGTGTAGCCCAACGAGGCGTGGCTGCCTTTTTCTGCGCAGTAATAGGCTTCGGTTTCGATGATTCGCGCGCTCAGCCACAGATCGCCGACCCGGTGACGAATGACTTTGCCGAGCAGATCCTGCGCCAGCACTTGCGCATCACGGTCGAAAAAGGCGTCCGGCAGCCCTAGCGGCAGGCGTTCGGCGCGGTGGCGAACGGTCAGGTTGGACATGGCAGGCAATGTTTATCCAGGCTCAGGAGGTCGTGATGATAACAACGCGCGGCTTAATTGGGCCTGAACGCCGGCGAATCCGCGCTCATTTCGACCATCCGCCCGTCACCGCTGTTAGTCCCGGGACGCGGCAGCTATAATCTGCCGCTTTCCTCTTTGCCAAGACCCCAGCAGACCATGACTGAGTCCGTTCTTGACTACATGACCCGATTGGGTCGCGCCGCCCGCGAAGCCTCCCGGGTCATCGGCCGTGCCAGCACCGCGCAGAAAAACCGCGCCTTGCAGGCTGCTGCCAATGCCTTGGACGCCGCGCGCGCCGAGCTTGCCGCCGCCAATGAGCAGGATCTGGCTGCCGGTCGCGCCAATGGTCTGGAACCGGCACTGCTGGAGCGTCTGGAACTGACCCCGGCGCGCATCGACGGCATGATCGTCGGTTTGCGGCAGGTCGCTGCACTGCCGGATCCGGTCGGTGCGATCCGTGATATGAGCTTCCGTCCGTCGGGCATTCAGGTCGGCAAGATGCGCGTGCCGCTGGGCGTGATCGGAATCATCTACGAATCCCGCCCCAACGTGACCATCGATGCTGCCAGCCTGTGCCTGAAGTCCGGCAACGCGACCATCCTGCGCGGTGGCTCTGAAGCGATTCATTCCAACCGGGCGATTGCCGCCTGCATTCAGCGCGGTCTGGCCGAGGCCGAATTGCCGGCTGCCGTGGTGCAAGTGGTTGAAACCACAGACCGTGCCGCCGTTGGCGCGATGATCACCATGCCCGAGTACGTCGATGTGATCGTCCCGCGCGGTGGCCGTGGCCTGATCGAGCGCATCAGCCGCGACGCGCGCGTGCCGGTGATCAAGCACCTGGACGGTATCTGCCACGTTTACGTCAGTGCCCACGCCGATCTGCCGAAAGCTCAACGCATTGCTTTCAACGCCAAGACTTATCGCTACGGCATCTGCGGTGCGATGGAAACCTTGCTGGTCGATCAAACTGTTGCCAAGGATTTCCTGCCGTCGATGGCCGCCCAGTTCCGCGAAAAAGGCGTCGAACTGCGCGGCTGCGAGCGTACCCGGGCGATCATCGAAGCCGTTGCTGCCAGCGAAGACGACTGGAACACCGAGTACCTGGCGCCGATTCTGTCGATTCGCGTCGTCGACGGTCTGGATCAGGCTATCGAACACATCAACCATTACGGCTCCCATCACACCGATTCGATTGTCAGCGAAAACCTCGCCGATACCCGCCGCTTTGTGGCGGAAGTCGACTCGGCCTCGGTGATGATCAACACGCCGACGTGCTTTGCCGATGGATTTGAATACGGATTGGGTGCCGAGATCGGCATTTCTACTGATAAGCTGCATGCCCGCGGCCCGGTGGGTCTCGAAGGACTGACCTGCGAGAAGTACGTCGTGGTCGGTGATGGCCAGTTGCGCGGCCAGGCGACGGTCTGACTTGACCGGCCTCGACCTGACAGCGCCGCAAACCGGCAACGAGTCCCGCCCCCGGCGCATTGGCGTCCTGGGCGGCACGTTCGACCCGGTGCACATCGGCCATTTGCGCGGTGGGCTGGAAGTCGCCGAAGCGCTGGCGCTCGATGAGTTGCGCCTGATGCCGAACGCGCGGCCGCCTCATCGTGGTACGCCGCAGGTGTCGGCGCAGGATCGGCTGGCGATGGTCGAGTGTGCGGTGGCCGGATTGCCGCCGCTGGTGGTGGACGCCCGCGAATTGCAGCGGGACAAACCGTCCTGGACCATTGATACCCTGGAGTCGATGCGCGCTGAAATGCCCGCCGAGACCCAGGTTTTTCTGCTTTTGGGCTGGGACGCATTTTGCGGCCTGCCCACTTGGCACCGCTGGGAAGAGTTGCTCCAGCATTGCCATATCCTGGTGCTACAGCGCCCGGACGCCGACAGCGAACCGCCGGATGCCTTGCGCAACCTGCTGGCAGCGCGTTCGGTGAGCGACCCGCTGGCCCTGAAAGGGCCGAGCGGACAGATTGCATTCGTCTGGCAGACACCGCTCGCGGTTTCCGCCACCCAGATCCGTCAACTGCTGGCCAGCGGTAAGTCGGTACGTTTCCTGGTGCCCGACGCGGTCCTGGCCTACATCGATGCGCACGGTCTGTACCGTGCGTCGAACTGAACAAGGCGTGCTTCACTGATACGAATCCACGTGTCGCCAAGCCGCCGAATATACGAGCAAAACGAGTTTTATATGACTGACAAAGACCAAACCAAAGTAAAGCGCAAAGGCACATTCAAGAGCGCCCCGCTGCCAGAACCGGTCAACACCAATGAGCCGCTGAAAGGCGACGAGCTGGTCAAACTGGCCGTGGCTGCCCTGGAAGACGTCAAGGCACAAGACATCCAGATCATCGATGTTCGCGACAAGCAGAGCATCACTGACTACATGATCATCGCCACCGGTACTTCCAACCGCCAGATCAACGCGATGCTCGACAAGGTTCGCGAAGAAGTCAAAAAGCAGGGCGCCAAGCCGCTGGGCGAAGAAGGCAAGGGCGACAGTGACTGGGTGCTGCTCGACCTGGACCTGGTGATCGTGCACATGATGACCGCCTCGGCACGTCAGTTCTACGACCTGGAACGCCTGTGGGCCGGTGCCGAGCAAAGCCGTGCGGCCGACGCCAAGCATCACAGCCCGGAAAACACCCACGAGCATTTCACCAAGCTCAACAAAGACCAGCTGTAAGGGATTGCTGTGCGACTGCGCCTGATCGCCGTCGGTTCACGCATGCCCAAGTGGGTGGAAGAAGGCTGGCATGAATATGCCAAGCGTCTTCCGTCCGAGCTGGCGCTGGAACTGGTGGAAATACCGCTCAATACCCGTGGCAAGAATGCCGACGTGGCCCGATTCATCCGCCAGGAAGGCGAAGCCATGCTGGCCAAGGTCGGGCCGAACGAGCGGATCGTCACGCTGGAAGTCCACGGCAAACCCTGGAGTACCGAGCAGCTGGCGGTCGAACTCGACCGTTGGCGGCTGGATTCGCGCACGGTCAATTTCATGGTCGGTGGCCCGGAAGGGCTGGCGCCTGAAGTCTGCGCCCGTGCCGATCAGCGCTGGTCGTTGTCGCCGCTGACGTTGCCGCACCCGTTGGTGCGGATCCTGATCGGCGAACAGTTGTATCGTGCCTGGACCGTGTTGTCCGGTCACCCTTACCACAAGTAATCCAGCCCACATGTCTCAGCCGATCCGCATCAAGGACCACGAAAAGGACGCACGCCTGGTGCGTAGCCGCGTCGTGTTCGGGGCCATTGCGATCATGTTGCTGATCGGCGTGTTGATCGCGCGGCTGTATTACTTGCAGGTGATCCAGTACGAGTACCACTCGACGCTCTCGGAAAACAACCGTGTCCATGTGCAGCCAATTCCACCGACCCGTGGGTTGATTTTCGACCGCAACGGCGTGGTGGTGGCGGACAACCGTCCAAGCTTCAGCCTGAGCATGACCCGCGAGCGCTCCGGCGACTGGCAGCAAGTGCTCGACGTCATCGTCGAAGTGCTGGAGCTGACGCCTGAGGACCGGGTGATCTTCGAGAAACGCATGCGTCAGGGGCGCCGACCGTTCGAGCCGGTGCCGATCCTGTTCGAGCTGACCGAGGAGCAGATCGCCCGGATTGCGGTGAACCAGTTCCGGCTGCCCGGCGTAGAAGTGGTGGCGCAGCTGGTTCGTCACTATCCGCAGGGCGCGCACTTTGCGCACTCGGTCGGCTACATGGGGCGGATCAACGAGAAAGAGCTGAAGACCCTCGATCCGGTCAACTACAGCGGCACCCACCACATTGGCAAGACCGGCATCGAGCGTTTCTACGAGCCGGAATTGCACGGTCAGGTCGGTTACGAAGAAGTCGAAACCAACGCCCGTGGCCGCGTCTTGCGCGTGCTCAAGCGCACTGATCCGATTCCCGGCAAGGACATTGTTCTGAGCCTGGACATCAAGTTGCAGGAAGCCGCGGAGGCTGCACTCGGCGGACGTCGTGGTGCGGTAGTTGCGCTCGATCCGAAGACCGGCGAAGTGCTGGCGATGGTCAGTCAGCCGAGCTTCGACCCGAACCTGTTCGTCACCGGGATCAGCTTCAAGGCCTATGCCGAGTTGCGTGATTCCATTGACCGGCCGCTGTTCAACCGCGTGTTGCGCGGTCTGTACCCGCCGGGCTCGACGATCAAACCGGCGGTGGCGATTGCCGGCCTTGATTCCGGTGTGGTTACCGCATCGAGTCGGGTGTTCGACCCTGGCTACTACATGCTGCCCAACTACGATCACAAGTACCGTAACTGGAACCGTACCGGTGACGGTTTCGTCGACCTCGACACGGCGATCATGCGGTCCAACGACACCTACTTCTATGACCTGGCCCACAAGCTCGGCATCGATCGGCTGTCGGCCTACATGAACAAGTTCGGCATCGGCCAGAAGGTCTCGCTGGACATGTTCGAAGAATCCCCAGGTCTGATGCCGTCCCGCGAGTGGAAGCGGGCGACGCGCAAGCAGGCGTGGTTCCCCGGCGAAACCCTGATCCTCGGGATCGGCCAGGGCTACATGCAATCGACTCCGCTGCAGTTGGCACAAGCCACAGCGCTGGTGGCCAACAAAGGCGTGTGGAACCGTCCGCACCTGGCCAAATCCCTCGAAGGGGTGAAGCCGGTGGATGAAAACCCGATGCCGGACATTGTCCTGCGTGATCCGTCGGACTGGACCAAGGTCAACCACGGCATGCAGCAGGTCATGCACGGTGCCCGTGGTACCGCGCGCAAAGCGGCGATCGGCGCGCAATACCGCATCGCCGGCAAGTCGGGTACCGCGCAGGTCGTGGCGATCAAACAGGGCGAGAAGTACGACCGTTCCAAGGTTCAGGAGCGCCACCGCGACCACGCCTTGTTCGTCGGTTTTGCTCCGGCCGACGATCCACGCATCGTCGTATCGGTGATGGTCGAGAACGGTGAGTCCGGTTCCGGCGTTGCCGCGCCGGTGGTGCGCCAGGTCATGGATGCCTGGCTGCTCGATCAGGACGGACGTTTGAAGGCCGAATACGCCAGCCCAATCAGTGCGGAGGCTACGGCCCGTGATGAATAACTTTGATCGCATGCTCTCCAGTGAGGATGTGATGCGTCGCCGCGCGACGCTGCTGCAAAGACTGCATATCGATGGCCCGTTGTTGATCCTGCTGCTGATCCTCGCCGCCGGCAGCCTGTTCGTGCTGTATTCGGCCAGTGGCAAAAGCTGGGATCTGCTGGCCAAACAGGCCACTTCGTTCGGTATCGGTCTGGTGTCGATGATCGTCATCGCCCAGTTCGAACCGCGTTTCATGGCCCGTTGGGTACCGCTCGGTTATGTGATTGGCGTGGTGCTGCTGATGGTGGTGGACATCATGGGCCACAACGCCATGGGCGCGACGCGCTGGATCAACATCCCCGGGGTGATCCGCTTCCAGCCTTCGGAGTTCATGAAGATCCTGATGCCGGCGACCATCGCCTGGTATCTGTCCAAGCGCACGTTGCCGCCGCAACTCAAGCATGTCGGCATCAGCCTGATGCTGATCGGTGTGCCGTTCATCCTGATCGTCCGTCAGCCTGACCTCGGCACTTCGCTGCTGATTCTCGCCGGTGGTGCGTTCGTGCTGTTCATGGGCGGGTTGCGCTGGCGCTGGATTCTCAGCGTGCTGGCGGCGGCGATCCCGGTGTCGGTGGCGATGTGGTTTTTCATCATGCACGACTACCAGAAGCAGCGAATCCTGACCTTCCTCGACCCGGAAAGCGATCCGCTCGGCACCGGCTGGAACATCATTCAGTCGAAAGCCGCGATCGGTTCCGGCGGCGTGTTCGGCAAGGGCTGGCTGCTCGGCACCCAGTCGCACCTGGACTTCCTGCCGGAAAGCCACACCGACTTCATCATTGCCGTACTCGGCGAAGAGTTCGGTCTGGTCGGTATCTGCGCGCTGTTGCTGATCTATCTGTTGCTGATTGGCCGGGGGCTGGTGATTACCGCTCAAGCCCAGACGCTGTTCGGCAAATTGCTCGCCGGCGCGTTGACCATGACGTTTTTTGTTTACGTTTTCGTCAACATCGGTATGGTCAGTGGCCTGTTGCCGGTTGTAGGGGTGCCGTTGCCGTTCATTAGCTACGGAGGAACTTCGCTGGTGACGCTGCTGTCAGCGTTTGGGGTTTTGATGTCGATCCATACCCATCGCAAGTGGATCGCACAGGTTTGAATAAGGTGAAGAGTTCAATGCAAGTTATGCGTGGCTGGGCGACTCGATGCGCGCCATTGGTAGGCCTGATGGGCCTGCTGGGCAGCGTGCAGGAAGCGCTGGCCGGCGAATACGAAGGCTCGCCGCAGGTGGCCGAGTTCGTCGGTGAAATGACCCGCGACTACGGTTTTGCTGGTGAGCAGCTGATGGCGGTGTTCCGCGAAGCTCAGCGCAAGCAGGCGATTCTCGACGCCATTTCCAGGCCTGCCGAGCGGGTCAAGCAGTGGAAAGAATACCGTCCGATGTTCATCACCGACGCGCGTATCGCCCGTGGTGTGGACTTCTGGCGTCAGCACGAGGCCACCCTGGCCCGGGCCGAGCAGGAATACGGCGTGCCGGCACAAGTCATCGTGTCGATCATCGGCGTTGAAACCTTTTTCGGACGTAATACCGGTAATTACCGGGTGATCGATGCCTTGTCGACGCTCGGTTTCGACTATCCTCCCCGTGCCGAGTTTTTCCGCAAGGAACTGCGTGAGTTCCTGCTGCTGGCGCGTGAAGAGCAGGTCGATCCATTGACCCTCAAAGGCTCGTACGCCGGGGCCATGGGCCTGCCGCAGTTCATGCCGAGCAGCTTTCGCGCTTACGCGGTGGATTTCGACGGTGACGGCCACATCAATATCTGGAACAACCCGGATGATGCGATCGGCAGCGTCGCGAGCTATTTCAAGCGTCACGGCTGGGTCGCCGGTGAGCCGGTGGTCAGCCGAGCCGATGTCCGTGGCGAACAGGTCGATGAAGGCCTGACCACCGGCATCGAACCGACGAAAACCGTTGGAGAGTTGCGAGTGCTGGGCTGGTCAAGTCATGATGCGCTGCGCGATGATATGCCGGTTACTGCATTTCGCCTCGAAGGCGACAACGGCCCTGAATACTGGATGGGCCTGAAGAATTTCTACGCGATCACGCGTTATAACCGCAGCGTGATGTACGCCATGGCCGTACATCAACTGTCTGAACAGCTGTTACAAGCACGGGGCGTCAAGTAATGCGGGCATTGCCTAACAATAAACCCCTGAAGCTGGTGGCATTCGCTGCGTTGGCGGTGCTGGTCGCCAGTTGCTCGACCAGCCGTTCGCCGACTCAGAAAACCACCACGACCGCTGTGCGTGCCCAGCCGGGCCTGGACATCAACCGTGCGCATAAAGATGGCGCGCCGTGGTGGGACGTTGACGTGTCGCGCATCCCGGACGCCACGCCGACCCTGCACACCGGTCCGTACAAGGCCAACCCGTACACGGTGCTGGGCAAGACCTACTTCCCGCTGCAGGAATCGAAGACCTACGTGGCTTCGGGTACGGCGTCCTGGTACGGCACCAAGTTTCACGGTCAGAACACTGCCAACGGCGAGGTCTACGACCTGTACGGCATGAGTGCCGCCCACAAGACATTGCCACTGCCAAGTTACGTTCGGGTGACCAACCTGGACAACAACAAGAGCGTGATCCTGCGGGTCAACGACCGTGGGCCGTTCTATTCCGACCGTATCATCGACCTGTCCTATGCTGCGGCGAAGAAGCTCGGTTATGCCGAAATCGGCACCGCGCGGGTCAAGGTCGAAGGCATCGATCCTCAGCAATGGTGGGCCGCCAAGGGCCGTCCGGCGCCTTTGATGCTCAACGAGCCGCAAGTCGCGCAGAATAGCGCCCCGGTGATCACGGCCTCGGCCGGCACCGTCGAGCAATGGACGCCACCACCGCAGCAACATGCCTCCGACACCGTCCCTGTGCCGATGAGTGCAAAAAAAAACGCTTCTGCACCAGCGTCTGGCCAGTATCTGCAGGTGGGCGCGTTCGCCAACCCGGACGCTGCAGAACTGCTGAGGTCGAAGCTCAGCGGGATGGTGAGCGCTCCGGTGTTCATCAGCTCGATCGTGCGCAATCAACAGACCCTGCACCGGGTTCGCCTGGGGCCGATCGGCTCGCCGGGTGAAATTGCCCAGGTGCAGAACAGCGTGCGCTTGGCCAACCTTGGTTCGCCAAGTGTGGTCACCGAGTAATACGTAGAACTTGATTGACGGTTCACTTGCGGTATCGGGGGGTGAACCAGGTTGTTGGCTCGTCGAAGAACAAAAGCCCGGCAAGGGTGACTGGAGTGAGCAACTGAACACGCGATGACTCGTTAGAAAGTCATCTGATTAAATTTTGTCCGCAAGGACAGTTTCCATTAGCGATTTCGAGAGACGGATGAACATCACCACCTTTGCCAAACGCCTGTGTCTGCTAGTCCCGCTGCTCCTCTCGCCAGCCGCCTTCGCGGCCGAGATGATGCCGTCGCCACCGCAACTGGCTGCCAAAGCCTACGTTCTGATGGATGCCAGCAGCGGCAACGTGCTGGTCGAGAACAATGGCGACCAGCGTCTGCCACCGGCCAGCCTGACCAAGCTGATGACCGCTTACATCGCGACCCTGGAAATCCGTCGCGGCCAGATCGGTGAAAACGATCCGGTGACCGTCAGCGAAAACGCCTGGCGCACCGGCGGTTCGCGGATGTTCATCAAAGTCGGCTCGCAGGTGACTGTCAGCGACCTGCTGCACGGCATCATCATCCAGTCCGGCAACGACGCCAGCGTGGCGCTGTCCGAGCACATCGCCGGCAGCGAAGACGCGTTCGCCGACCTGATGAACAAGACAGTGACTGATCTGGGCATGACCAACTCCCACTTCATGAACCCGACCGGTCTGCCAAACCCTGAGCATTACTCGTCGGCTCACGACATGGCGATCCTGGCCCGTGCGATCATCCACGAAGACCCGGCTCACTACGCGATCTACTCGCAGAAAGAGTTCTTCTGGAATGGCATCAAGCAGCCTAACCGCAACCTGCTGCTGTGGCGCGACAAGACCGTTGACGGTCTGAAAACCGGTCACACCGACGAAGCCGGCTACTGCATGGTGTCCTCGGCTGTACGTGACGGCCAGCGTCTGATCGCCGTGGTGTTCGGCACCAACAGCGAAGTGGCTCGCGCCGCTGAGACCCAGAAGCTGCTGACTTACGGCTTCCGCTTCTTCGAAACCCAGACCTTCTATCAGAAGGGCACCGAACTGGCTCAGGCCCCGGTGTGGAAAGGCACCACCAATCAAGTCAAGGCCGGCCTGGCTGAAGACCTGACCATGACCCTGCCAAAAGGCCAGCTGAAAAAGCTTGCTGCGAGCATGACCATGAACCCGCAACTGACCGCGCCAATCGCCAAGGGCGACGTGATCGGTAAAGTCGAAGTCAAACTGGAAGACAAGGTCGTGCACAGCGCTGACCTGATCGCTCTGGATGGCGTCGAGGAGGGTGGTATCTTCCGCCGCATGTGGGATAGCATCCGTCTATTCTTCTACGGCTTGTTCAACTGATTTGTGTTGACCTGCATGGCCCCGCCCCGACCCGGTGCGGGGCCATGCGCGTTATCACGGCTTGCGCTCAAGAGGCCGTTACGCCATGACCGATACCGAAGTAAAGGCGCCAAAGATCGAATTCCCTGTCACGGATTATCCCGTTAAGGTGATCAGCGATACCGGTGTGGGCAACAAAGACAAGATCATCGACATCGTCAAGAAACACGCGACCATCAATGATGAGCGCATCGACGAGCGTCAAAGCACCAACGGCAAATACACCACCATTCAGTTGCACATCGTCGCGACCGACCAGGAACAGCTGTACGACATCAACAGCGAACTGCGGGCGACCGGCTTCGTGCACATGGTGTTGTGATGCCGGGCACGCTGGGCTTTCGTGAACTCGGCCAGATGGCTTACGAGCCGGTCTGGCATGCCATGCAACGCTTCACCAACGAACGCGGCAGCGATGCCGCCGACGAAATCTGGCTCGTCGAGCACCCACCGGTGTTCACTCAAGGCCAGGCCGGCAAGGCCGAACACTTGTTGCTGCCGGGAGATATTCCGGTGGTGCAGGTCGATCGCGGCGGGCAGGTGACTTATCATGGCCCCGGCCAGTTAGTGGCCTATCTGCTGCTGGATGTACGCAAGCTGGGTTTCGGCGTGCGCGATCTGGTCAGCCGCATGGAGCTTTGCCTGATTGAACTGCTGGCCAGCTACGGCGTAATCGCTGCCGCCAAGCCAGATGCTCCCGGCGTCTATGTCGATGGAGCGAAAATCGCTTCTCTGGGTTTGCGGATTCGCCACGGTTGTTCCTTTCATGGCCTGGCCCTGAACGTGGATATGAACCTGGAACCGTTTCGACGGATAAATCCCTGCGGCTATGCCGGGCTGGCGATGACCCAGCTGAGCGACCACGCAGGATCGATTGAATTTGCCGAGGTAAGTGCCCGGCTGCGCGCGCAGCTCGTCAAACACCTCGACTATGCTGAGCAGACGACCCTGACGGGCGGAATCGACTGATATGACTACTGATGCAGTGCAAACCATGATCCCGACGCTCGACGTGACCGAGCGCCCGGCCCCGCGTCCCAAGGTAGAAGCCGGCGTCAAGCTGCGCGGCGCCGAGAAGGTTGCACGCATCCCGGTAAAGATCATTCCGACCACCGAACTGCCGAAGAAACCTGACTGGATTCGCGTGCGCATCCCGGTTTCGCCGGAAGTCGACCGGATCAAGAGCCTGCTGCGCAAACACAAGCTGCACAGCGTCTGCGAAGAAGCGTCTTGCCCGAACCTCGGCGAGTGCTTCTCCGGCGGCACCGCGACCTTCATGATCATGGGTGACATCTGCACCCGTCGTTGCCCGTTCTGCGACGTCGGCCACGGTCGTCCGAAGCCACTGGACGTCAACGAGCCGCAAAGCCTGGCCATCGCCATTGCCGACCTCAAGCTCAAGTACGTGGTGATCACCTCGGTTGACCGCGACGACCTGCGTGACGGCGGTGCCCAGCACTTTGCCGACTGCATCCGCGAAATCCGCAAACTGTCGCCGAACGTGCAGCTGGAAACCCTGGTTCCAGACTACCGTGGCCGCATGGACGTCGCGCTGGAAATCACTGCGGCCGAGCCGCCGGATGTGTTCAACCACAACCTGGAAACCGTGCCGCGCCTCTACAAGGCAGCGCGTCCGGGTTCGGATTACCAGTGGTCGCTGACCTTGCTGCAACGCTTCAAGCAGATGATGCCGCATATTCCGACCAAATCCGGCTTGATGCTGGGTCTGGGTGAGACCGACGAGGAAGTCATCGAAGTCATGAAGCGCATGCGCGAACATGACATCGACATGCTGACCCTCGGCCAGTACCTGCAACCGTCCCGTAGTCACTTGCCGGTGCAGCGCTTTGTGCACCCGGACACCTTCGCCTGGTTCGCCGAGGAAGGTTACAAGATGGGCTTCAAAAACGTTGCCTCGGGGCCGCTGGTGCGTTCTTCATACCACGCCGACGAGCAAGCGAAGTTGGTCAAGGCGGAGCTGCTGGGTTCCTGATCCGGCGCTGAATGAAAAAGTGCCCGCCGAGGTTTTAACGCCCGGCGGGCATTTTTTTGCCCGTCTTACATTCGATGCTGATTTTTCCTGCAACCTGCGGCGTGGCCGACCCTCTTCTGTTTGCCCCCGTTCATGACTACTGTGTGTGCATGACTCACAGGGAGATCCAAGGATGACCGTTCGACCGACCCATACTCTTTGCCCACACAGGGCCGTGCCTGCACTGCCCTCGGAAGGGTTGATCGGCGTCATTGCGCCTGCCGGCCCTGGCGCTCTGGACACCGATGAGGCGGTGCGATGGATGCGAGCCCGCGGCTATGGGCTGAAGGTGTTTCCCGGTGTTTATGAAAAAGACGGCTATCTGGCCGGCAGTGATGATGTGCGCCTGCGAGACCTGCACGCGGCGTTCGCTGACCCCGAGGTCGACGCGATCATTTGCCTGCGTGGCGGCTACGGCACGCCGCGCCTGCTCGACCGGATCGACTACGACCTGCTCAGCCGCAACGCCAAGCCATTCGTCGGCTACAGCGATATCACCGCGCTCCACCTGGCCATCAGCCGTTATGCCGGATTCGTGACCTTCCACGGGCCGCTACTCAATGCCGATCTGCTGGGCGACAAGGAGCCGCCAACCGTCACTTCGTTCTTTGCCATGCTGCGCGGGCAATTGAAGGCGGGAAGTGTGCTGAGCCATCCGGTGGCTTATCCGTTGACCACGGTCGAACCCGGTATCGCCCACGGTCGCTTGCTTGGCGGCAATCTGGCGATGATTGCATCGACGTTGGGTACGCCATACGAGATTGATGTCGAAGGGGTGATTCTGCTGATCGAAGACGTCAACGAGCCGCTATATCGTATTGACCGGTTGCTGACCCAGATGCGTCTGGCCGGCAAGTTGGCCAAGTTGCGCGGGGTGTTGGTTGGGGATATTGCTGGCGTGGATGTCGAAGCGCTGAACCGCTTGCTTAAGCAGACCTTCGAGCCTTTACGAATTCCGGTTTTGTCTGGCTGGCGTAGCGGGCATTGTGATCCGAACCTGACATTGCCGATGGGCGCGTTGGTGCGGCTGGATGCCGGGAAGAAGGAATTGATGCTGGAGCAGGATGTGGTGATCAAGGCTTAAAGATTTATTGCCTGATAGTCAGTCTTCCGAGCAGGCTCGCTCCCACATGGGTTCTGTAAACGACAGAGATCCAATGTGGGAGCGAGCCTGCTCGCTAAAGCGGTATACGCCATACGACAATCGTTCTACTGAGTACGCAGGCTTTCCAGCAACTTGTGCGTCGGATACCCGTCCGCCGGCCAGCCAAATGACTGCTGGGCACTGCGAATCGCCTTGCGCGTATTGGCGCCAATAATCCCGTCCGCCGTGCCGGCATCGTAATTGCGCGCACTCAGCAGGGTCTGCAACTCCATACGCTCGGTGCGGCTCAGCGGCAGGTCATCTTTTGGCCAACTGCCGTTGATCAGGCCGCCACCGCTGAAACGCTCGGACAACAGGCTCACTGCCAGCGCGTACGACGAGGAGTTGTTGTACTTGAGAATCGCACGGAAGTTGTCGAGGATCAGGAACGCCGGCCCACGATAACCAGCCGGCAGCAGCAGGGCGGCAGACAGCTGTTCAGAGCCTGCTGGCACCTGACCGCCATTCGGCAGAGTCACGCCCAACTGACGCCATTCGGCGACACTCTTGCGAATCGCGCCATCAGCCAGGGTGTAGTTGAAGCTGCTCGGCAGCTGCACTTCAAACCCCCACGGCTGGCCACGTTGCCAGCCGGAGCTTTGCAGGTAATGCGCAGTTGAGGCCAGCGCATCGGCAGGACTGCCCCAGATATCGCGGCGACCGTCACCGTCGAAATCCACTGCGTGGGTGTTGTAGGTAGTCGGAATGAACTGGGTCTGGCCCATCGCACCCGCCCAGGAGCCGAGCATTTTCTCCGGTGTGATATCGCCCTGTTGCAGGATCTGCAGCGCAGCGATCAATTGCGCATGAGCAAAGCCCGGCCGACGGCCTTCGTAAGCGAGGGTGGCCAGCGAGTTGATCACCGACTTGCTGCCCTGAAACTGACCGAAATTGCTTTCCATACCCCACACCGAAACCAGTGCCTGACGGTCAACGCCATAACGCTGCTCAATGCTTTGCAGGATGTCGGCGTACTGACTGATCAGTGCCTGACCTTTACGGACGCGCAGCGGCGAGAGGGCGCCATCGAGGTATTCCCACACTGGCCGGGAGAACTCAGGTTGACTGCGGTCGGCCCGAATCACGCTGGCGTCGAAGCTGACATTGGCGAACGCGCGATCGAACAGATCCGCACGAATACCGGCGGCCAGGGCATCCTTGCGGAATCCGGCTTGCCATTCAGCAAAGGTTTGAGTCGGTTGCAGATCGAGAGGGTCGGCGGACGGCACTACCGGCGGGATAATCGCTGGGGCCGTGGCGACAGGGGCAGCTTGAAGGGGTTGCGCATCGGCGGCGGTGGGTTTTTCCGCGCAGGCGACAAGCAGAATGAAGCTGGAGGCAGCGATCAATTGGCGAACAGGCCAACGACGGGAAAGACTTGGGGGCATGCACAGTTCCAGGAAAACGAATCAGGTGCAGACCTTAACATGACCGGGGGGTACTGCGCTTTAAGCGGCCAGAAAGTAAGAAGCCTCCCAGCTGTCAGACTGGAAGGCTTCGCGGCGGTAGCTGCCTTTACCCTTGGCTGGTCGTTCTTGGCGACTGCGGAACAGGGGTTGGGCGACGATGGATTTGGCCTTGTTGGGGCCATGTTTCGATGGCTTTTTGCTCATAAGGATTTTCTCGAGTGAGTGAGTTTTGCGGGGGAAATAATCTGCCGATGTCAGGCGTCTGTCCAGTCCCTGTTGTGTAGGAGTGTTCTGACGCTTTCGCGAGCAAGCTGGCCGTTATGCGGTAGAGCAGGTTATTCGGCGGGGAGTGTCAGACGCTGGCCAGCCATCAACAACGCCAAGCGGCTCAGGCTCATCCACGGCGAGCCGGCAGCCTGACCTTTGATCTGCGCATCGATACGCTGCGCCTCAAGCAACAACTGCGCCCAGCGTTGCGCCGAGTAGCGTTGCAGGGCTTTGCTCATCAAAGGTTTGCGCTTGTCCCAGACCGGCGGCTTCGCCTGGCTGAAACACTTGTCCAGCGGCGTACCCTGGCTGTATTGCAACGAAATATTAGCCAGCAAGCGCAGCTCCCGCGCCAGCGCCCAGAGAATCACCGGCGGTTCGACACCTTCACCGCGCAAGCCTTCAAGCATGCGCAGCGCGTGGGCCGGCTCGCCGTTGAGCACGGCGTCGGTCAAACCAAACACGTCAAACCGCGCACTGTCGGCCACGGCGGCCTGCACGGTTTCAACGGTGATCTGCCCACCTTCGGCCATCAATTTGAGCTTTTCGATTTCCTGCGCGGCAGCGAGCAAGTTGCCTTCGACGCGTGCAGCAATCAGTTCGACCGCGTCCTGGCTGGCCGACAAACCAGCCTGAGACAAGCGCTGACGAATCCAGCTCGGCAACTGATTGGCGTCCACCGGCCAGATCTGGATGAACTGGGTCTGCTGGCCTTCCACCAGTGCCTTGCCCCACTTGGTTTTCTGCGCGCTGCCATCCATCTTCGGCAGGCTGATCAGCAGCACCGTGTCTTCAGCGGGACGCGAGCAGTATTCGATGAATGCAGCGGCGCCTTTGTCACCGGGTTTGCCCGAGGGCAGGCGCAGTTCCAGCAGGCGCTTTTCGGCGAACAACGACATGCTGGCGCCGGCCTGCAACAACGTGCCCCAATCGAAATTGGCGTCGGCGGCGAAGACCTGGCGTTCATCAAAACCTTGCTGACGCGCAGCGCTGCGGATGGCGTCGGCGGCTTCCTGGCACAGTAGCGGGTCATCGCCGCTGATGATGTAGACAGGCGCCAAAGCACCTTGCAGGTGTTTACCGAGTTGGGCGGGAGCGAGCTTCATAAGAAATGCCGAACGGGGCGCCTGAGCGCCCCGAACGTCTTACTGCTGCGGTACTTCGAGCGGCGACTGGCGCGGGGTTTCCGCTTCAGCCTTTTGTGCCGCTTGCAGCGCATCGGCTTCTGCCTTGGCGCGGTCATTGGCGGCTTGCTGCAGCTGCTGCAGTTGACCCGGGGTCAGTTGCTGCAGACGCAACATCATGCGTTGGACCAGTTCGCGAGTGGTTTCGCGACGGGCGTCGTTGGCTTCCTGATCGGAGCCCACGAGGTTGTTACCGTCGTGAATAAACACTTTCTGAACTTCAAGCTTGTCGCTCAACAGTTGCAGGTTCTTGTCGCCACGGATCTCGTAGTTCAGAACAGTACTGACTTGATACTCGCCCGTACGACCGGCACCGGCGTAGCTGAGGATGCGCTGGCTCTCTTGCTGGTCAGCCAGGAACAGCTTGTACGGAGCACCGCTGTAAACCTTGACGCCGCTCGACTCCAGCACCTGACGCAGTTGCGTGACCGTCTCGCCGTAGGCGTTACGGGCGCTCAGGTCGAGTTCCTTGATCGACAGTTCGTTGGTGCCGGTACCGCGCAGCTGGAAACCGCAGGCGCTCAACAGAACGGCGAGGCCCATCACCAGCAGATTGCGTTTGATCATTGTGTTGCTCCCCTTGAAACCACGTGGGCCGACTGTACGGCCCGAAAGGTTTTACTTGGCGCCAGGCGAGCCTGACGCCCGATCCAATTAGCTGGCGACGATGTTGACCAGTTTCCCCGGCACAACGATCACTTTACGAATAGTCAGGCCGTCGACGAAACGCAGTACGTTTTCGTTGGCGCGGGCTGCTGCTTCAACTTCTTCGCGGGTCGCGCTGGCCGGCATTTCGATCTGGCCGCGCAGTTTGCCGTTGACCTGGATGACCAGGGTCAGGCTGTCCTGCACCAAAGCGCTTTCATCCACTGCCGGCCAGCCGGCGTCGATGACTGCATCGGCGTGACCCAGCTGGTTCCACAGTTCGTGGCTGATGTGCGGCGTGATTGGTGCCAGCAACAGCGTCACGGCTTCCAGACCTTCGTGAATCAGCGCGCGATCCTGCTCGGTGCTTTGCGCGGCTTTTTCCAGCACGTTCATCAGCGTCATTACCTGGGCGATGGCGGTGTTGAATTTGTGGTTCTGGCCGACGTCGTGGCTGGCCTGCTTGATGGCCACGTGAATGGCGCGGCGCACGGCCTTCTGTTCGTCATTCAGGCTGGCGATGTCCAGCTTGCCCGGCAAGCCCTGAGTGACGTGGGCTTGCGCCAGACGCCAGACGCGCTTGAGGAAACGGTGCGAACCTTCGACGCCGGAGTCGGACCATTCGGCGCTCATGTCAGGTGGCGAAGCGAACATCATGAACAGGCGGCAGGTGTCGGCGCCGAACTGATCGATCATCGACTGTGGGTCAACGCCGTTGTTCTTCGACTTGGCCATCTTCTCGGTGCCGCCGATTTCTACCGGCAGACCGTCGGACTTCAGTTTGGCGCTGATGACCTTGGCTTTGCTGTCGCGCTCGAGTTCTACGTCCGCCGGGTTGAACCAGGTGTAAGCACCATTGGCTTCGCGACGGTAGTAGGTTTCGGCGATCACCATGCCTTGGGTCAGCAGGTTCTTGAACGGCTCGTTGGAGCTGACCAGGCCTTCGTCACGCATCAGCTTGTGGAAGAAGCGCGCGTAAAGCAGGTGCAGAATGGCGTGTTCGATACCACCGATGTACTGATCGACAGGCAACCAGTGGTCGGCTGCGGATTTTTCCACCAGGCCACCTTCAAAGTGCGGCGAGGCGTAGCGGGCGTAGTACCACGACGACTCGACGAACGTATCCATGGTGTCGGTTTCACGCTTGGCAGGCTGGCCGCATTTCGGGCAGCTGCACTCGTAAAACTCAGGCATGCGCGCCAGCGGCGAACCGGCGCCGTCCGGCACCACATCTTCCGGCAGGACCACAGGCAATTGATCTTCCGGCACCGGCACGTCACCGCATGCATCGCAGTGGATGATCGGGATCGGGCAGCCCCAGTAGCGCTGGCGGCTGATGCCCCAGTCGCGCAGGCGGAACTGAGTGCGCGAGGCGCCCAGTTCTTTCTTGATCAGGGCCACTTCGATGGCGTCGAACGCACCCGCGAAGTCGAGACCGTCGAATTCGCCGGAATTGATCAGCGTGCCGTGCTCGCCGTAGGCGTCTTGCCACGGGGCCGGGTTGCTGTCGCCAGAGCTGGTACGCACTACCGATTTCACCGGCAGGTTGTACTTGTGAGCGAATTCGAAATCGCGCTCGTCGTGCGCCGGTACAGCCATGACTGCGCCGTCGCCGTAGTGCATCAGCACGTAGTTGGCGACCCACACCGGGAGTTTTTCACCGGTCAGCGGGTGCTCGACGAACAGGCCGGTCGGCAGGCCTTTCTTTTCTTGCGTGGCGACGTCAGCTTCGGCGACGCTGCCGCCCTTGCATTCAGCGATGAACGCTTGCAGCTCAGGGTTGTTCTGCGCTGCCTGGGTCGCCAGCGGATGCTCGGCAGCCACGGCGACATAGGTCGCGCCCATCAGGGTGTCCGGACGGGTAGTGAAGACTTTCAGGGTGCCGGCTTCGCCAATCGAGTCGACGTTGTACGGGAACTGCACTTCCATGCCGCGGGATTTGCCGATCCAGTTGCGCTGCATGGTCTTGACCTGTTCAGGCCAGCCAGTCAGTTCGTCGAGGCTCTCCAGCAGCTCATCCGCGTAGGCGGTGATCTTGAAGTAGTACATCGGGATTTCGCGCTTTTCGATCAGCGCGCCGGAACGCCAGCCGCGACCGTCGATCACCTGTTCGTTAGCGAGAACGGTCTGGTCGATCGGGTCCCAGTTCACGGTGCCGTTTTTACGGTAGATCACGCCTTTTTCGAACAGGCGAGTGAACAGCCATTGTTCCCAGCGGTAGTAATCCGGTTTGCAGGTGGTGACTTCGCGCGACCAGTCGACCGCCAGACCCAGGCTGCGCAGCTGGGTTTTCATGTAGGCGATGTTTTCGTAGGTCCACTTGGCCGGCGCGACGTTGTTCTTCATCGCGGCGTTTTCTGCCGGCATGCCGAACGCGTCCCAACCCATAGGTTGCAGAACGTTCTTGCCGAGCATGCGCTGGTAGCGGGAGATCACGTCGCCGATGGTGTAGTTGCGCACGTGCCCCATGTGTAGCTTGCCGCTGGGGTAAGGGAACATCGACAGGCAGTAGTAGGTTTCCTTGCCTGGCTGTTCACTGACTTCAAAGGACTTTTGCTCGTCCCAGAACGACTGGGCGGCGGCTTCGATTTCACGGGGCTGATATTGTTCGTGCATGGCTACTTTTGTACTGGATAGGGGTGGCCTAATCCTCTTCAACGCAGGTGCCGGGGTTGGCCCGGACGAGCTGGAAGTGGAATTACAGGAAGCGCCGTAGCATACATGACCGCGCTCGGCCTAGGGAAACCCTGATTACAGCTGTTTGTCCCGGCAAATCCTTGGCGAGGGCCGTTGGTCGCGGCGTGCAGCCGGTTTGTGCAGCGAAGCTAAGCTCTAACTGGGGAGTGAGTCTTATCTTCAATGAGGTGAGGGATGGTGGAGCAACGGCAAAAAAACGTGACGAAACCCGAGTTGTACGAAAGATTGATCGATCGTCTTGGTATGGCCCTGGACGCATTAAAAACCGCTGACCGGCTGCGCGACGAGCGCCCCCTGGAACTGGAATTGCGTGGCTTGAGCCCCGCCGAGTTCAAACTGGTCAAGGCCTATCTGGATCGCAGTGAACGTGAAACGCACGGATGCTTGTCACAGGCAGTGAAGCAGCTCGATGCAGCACATTCGGCCAAGGTCATCTGGCTCAAGGACAAGGCGCCCGGCAGAGACACCGTCAAGGTTCGCTCTGTACAGGCCAAGTAAGCGCATGGCAGGTCAAGAACCGGATCTTTTTCAACAGGATCCCACCTATTGGTTGTAACGCATTATTAACACTCTTAGGCTTCGGGCATCTGTGGAGATGCTCGATGCCTTTTCGTTATTTCATCAAACAACTTTTGTTACCACCCGGCATTCTTTTGCTGCTGTTGCTGGCCGCTTGGTGGCTGCGCCGCTCACGGCCGCGCCTGGCTGGATTGTGTTTTGCCATTGGCTTTGGCGGAATGTGGCTGATGAGCCTGCCGGTGGTCGTGCAGTGGGGCGCGAAAGCTCTGGAACGCGAGCCACCGTTGGCCCGTGAAGAGTGGGCGACGCTGGCGCAGCGCGCTGACGCGATTGTGGTGCTGGGTTCCGGCCGCGAGCGCGGTGATCTGGCCTGGGGTGAGGATCAGCCGACCGGCGTGGGCCTTGAGCGTCAGCGTTATGCGGCACGATTGGCCAAGGCTTCCGGGTTGCCGATTCTGACCACGGGTGGCCTGCATTACGGTACGCCGCCGACCGAGGCGAAGTTGATGGCGGATTCGTTGCGCGACGATTTTGGCGTGACCGTGCGCTGGCAGGAAGGCGAGAGCCGCACTACGTGGGAAAATGCGAAGTTCACGGCCGATATCTTGTTGCCGCAGGGGATCAAGCGCGTGGTCGTGGTGACGCAGGCCTGGCACATGCCGCGATCGGTATGGAGTTTTCAACAGGCGGGTTTTGAAGTGGTGCCGGCCCCGGTCGGATTTCTCGGAACCGATAACGCGAGACCGTTTGGTGGCTGGCTGCCGGAGTTCAAGTCGATCTGGCAGAGCGGGCAGTTGTTGAATGAAGCGGTGGGGCAGGTGGGGTATTCGCTGTTTTACCGCTGAAGATCAAAAGATCGCAGCCTGCGGCAGCTCCTACAGGGAAAATACAAATCCCGTTTAGGAGCTGCCGCAGGCTGCGATCTTTGCTTTAAAGTGTTTTCGACATCCGGCTGGCCATCAGTGCCCAGCCAAACAGCAGCAAGCACAGGATGATCAATGGCCACGAGCGCCATTGCAGATACGGCGTCAGGTTGTGCATCGGCACCACTTCGCCGTAGAGGATGCCCTGTTCAAACTGCGGAATCTGCTCGGTGATCTGCCCGAACGGGTTGATCAGTCCGGTCACACCGTTGTTGGTTGCACGAATCATCCAGCGCCCAGCCTCAAGCGCACGCATCTGCGCCATCTGCAAATGCTGCAGCGGGCCAATCGAGGTGCCGAACCAGGTATCGTTGCTGATCGTCAGCAGCAAATCACTGCGCGCCGACAGGCTGGCAGCAAACTCCGGATACACCACTTCGTAGCAGATAAACGGTGCGATCTGATAACCCTTGGCCTGCAACAACGCCTGATCGGCCGGGCCACGGGCAAAGTCGGACATCGGCAGGTCGAAGAAGGCGATCAGCCCGCGTAATACATCCTGCAGTGGCACGTATTCGCCGAAGGGCACCAGTTTCTGTTTCAGATAAGTACCGTCGCCTTCGCCGACCACGGTGATGCCATTGAAGAAGCGTTTTTCGTGACGAACGGTTTCGCGGATCGGTACACCAGTGATCAGCGCCGATTTACGCTCGGCGGCGAAGGTGCCCATCATGGTCAGGTAGCCCTCGGCGGACTCCTTCAATACCGGCACGGCGGTTTCCGGCCAGATCAGCAGGTCCACCGGTTTCGAGCGGAAGCTCAAATCGCGATACAAAGCCAACTGCGCGTTGAGCTCGGCCGGATCCCATTTCATGCTTTGCGCGACGTTACCCTGAATTGCGGCAACACTCAGCGGCGCGCCGGAGGGGCTGGTCCAGGCATGGCCCTTGAGCGCAATGCCGGCCACCCAAGGGCCAACCAGCAGCACCAAACCTGCGGCAACAAAACCTTTGCGGCCGGTTTGCAGCAGGCGTGGGGCGTTGTAGATCAGTGCTGCGGTCAGTGCCAGTACGAACGACACCAGCCACATGCCACCCACTGGAGCGAGCCCGGCCAATGGGCCATCGAGCTGGCTGTAACCCGAGTACAGCCATGGGAAGCCGGTGAGGAACCAGCCGCGAAACGCTTCCTGGCCGACCCACAACGCAGCAAACGCCAAGGCATCGGCCAGCGGAGCCTCGTTACGGCGCAACCAGCGCGCCCATAACCAAGCCGGCAAGGCGAAGAACCAGGCAATCGCCGCGGTAAACAGCAGCATCAGGAACCCGGCCAGCAGCACCGAAGCGCCGCCGAAATGGTGAATGCTGTAATAAATCCAGCTAGTGCCGGCGCCAAACAGGCCGAAACCGAAGCACCAGCCACGGCCCAGTGCCTGACGCGGACTCAGCTCGCGCAAACCGGCATAGAACAAGCCGACCGCCAGCAAAGCCAGCGGCCAGATGTTGAACGGTGCCAGAGCGAAAGTGGTGATTGCACCGGCCGCCACGGCCAGCAGGTTACCGGGCCAGCCGGGGCGGGTTGTCCAGCGCATTTCAGTCCTTAGATTTCTTACCGGGCGATAGGGGTCAGTCGCAGCAAATGAATCCGACGGCTGTCGGCGTTCAGGATGCGGAAACGATAGGCGCCGATTTCAGTGATTTCGTTGCGTTTTGGCAAGTGCCCGAACGCGCTCATCACCAGGCCGCCGACAGTGTCGAACTCGTCATCGGAGAACTCGCTGTCGAAGAACTCGTTGAAGTTCTCGATTGGGGTCAGGGCCTTGATCAGGAAGTCACCGCTGGGCAGCGGCTTGATGTAGCTGTCTTCTTCGACGTCGTGTTCGTCTTCGATGTCGCCGACGATCTGTTCCAGCACGTCTTCAATCGTTACCAGACCGGCCACGCCGCCGTATTCGTCGATGACGATGGCCATGTGGTTGTGGTTGGCGCGGAATTCTCGCAGCAACACGTTCAGGCGCTTGGACTCCGGCACGAAGGTGGCCGGGCGCAGCAGATCCTTGATGTTGAAGCTGTCGCCGTTCTCCTTGAGGATCAGCGGCAACAAATCCTTGGCCAGCAGCACGCCCATCACGTCGTCATGGCTTTCGCCGATCACCGGATAGCGCGAGTGGGCCGAATCGACCACGGCCGGGAGGAATTCACGGGGTGTCTGGGTCGCCTTGATGCTGATCATCTGCGAACGCGGCACCATGATGTCGCGTACTTGCAGGTCAGCCACCTGAATAGCGCCTTCGACGATGGCCAGCGCTTCGCTGTCCAGCAGTTTGTTCTGATGTGCATCACGCAGCAGCTCGAGGAGCTCCTGACGGTTCTTCGGCTCGTGGGCAAAAGCCTGGGTCAGTTTACCCAGCCATGACTTCTGCCCGTTGCTCGATCGATCTTCGCTCATAGCGATTACTCTGAATCCTTTGTTGTAACGATAGGGGATGTTTCGGGTTCGTCGTCCGCGTACGGATCGGGATAGCCCAGTTCAGCAAGCAACTCGCGTTCCAGTGCTTCCATTTCTTCGGCTTCTTCGTCATCTATATGGTCGTAACCAAGCAGATGCAAGCAGCCGTGAATGACCAGATGTGCCCAGTGGGCCTTTAGTTCCTTGCCTTGTTCGGCGGCTTCGCGCTCGACCACGGCCACGCAGATCACCAGATCGCCGAGCAGCGGGATGTCGAGAAACTCGTCAGGCACTTCAGCCGGGAACGACAGGACGTTGGTCGCGTAATCCTTGTGGCGCCAGGTGTGATTGAGCTCGCGGCCTTCTTCCTCGTCGACCAGACGAATGGTCATTTCCGAGTCGGCGGTGCGTTGGCGCAGGGCCAGTTCGCACCACAGGCGGAAGTCGGTTTCACTCGGCGCGTTCGCTTCAGTCGCGATTTGCAGGTCTAGCTCAAGCATTTCGCGAGGTGTCCTTGGGGGCTTCGTCACGGTTTTCGAAGCGCTCGTAGGCTTCGACGATCCGCTGTACCAAAGGATGGCGCACGACGTCTTTAGGCTGGAAGTGCGTAAAGCTGATGCCCGGTACGTCTTTGAGCACTTCGATCACATGATGCAGGCCGGACTTGGTGCCACGCGGCAGGTCGACCTGGGTGATGTCACCGGTGATGACTGCGGTGGAGCCAAAGCCGATCCGGGTCAGGAACATCTTCATCTGTTCGACGGTGGTGTTCTGGCTTTCGTCGAGAATGATGAAGCTGTTATTCAGCGTGCGACCGCGCATGTAGGCCAGCGGCGCAACTTCAATCACCTGACGCTCGATCAGCTTGGCCACGTATTCAAAGCCGAGCATCTCGTAGAGCGCGTCGTAGAGCGGACGCAGGTACGGGTCGATCTTCTGCGACAGGTCGCCGGGCAGGAAGCCGAGTTTTTCACCCGCTTCAACCGCCGGACGCACCAGCAGGATGCGACGGATCTGCTCGCGCTCCAGGGCATCGACAGCGCAGGCCACGGCCAGATAGGTCTTGCCGGTACCGGCCGGGCCAATGCCGAAGTTGATGTCGTTGCCGAGGATTTCCTTCACGTAGCGCAGTTGATTCAAGCCGCGTGGGCGAATCATGCCTTTCTTGGTGCGCAGGGCGACAGAGGCTTCGGCGGGGGCGTGATTGTCCAGCTCGACCACGGCCGATTCCTGGAGGAACAGGTGCACGAGGTCCGGCGACAGCTCGGTACCTTTGGTTTCCCGGTACAGGCGGCGCAGCAGGTTTTCCGCAGACGTGGTGTGCTTGGGGTCGCCGATCAATTCGAACTGGTTTCCGCGGTTGCGGATCTCGATGGTCAGGCGCTGTTCGATCAAGCGCAAATGCTCGTCGAATTGCCCGCACAGATTGGCGAAGCGGCGAGCCTCAAAAGGCTCGAGGATAAAACGATGTGGTTCTATGGGTGCGTTCAAGGTCGTATTTAGCCGCCCTGGGGCAATTAAGATGAAATCAAGGATAACGCCAGAGGCCTGGGTGCGAAAGCTCTTAAATCACCACGGTTCATGTGGGAGCGAGCCTGCTCGCGAAGGCGGTCCGTCAGACACATGAATGTTTAATGTGTCGCAGCCTTCGCGAGCAGGCTCGCTCCCACAGGGAAATGCAGTGTTACTGGACCAGCGAGCCGCGCAGCGAGTGCGGTTGCGCCGCGTCGATGTGCACATCGGCGAACTGGCCGATCAGGGTCGGATTGTCGCAGCGGAAGTTGACGATTCGATTATTCTCGGTGCGCCCTTGCAGCTCGCCCGGGTCTTTTTTCGAGTAATCGGTGACCAGAATGCGCTGGATCGAGCCGACCATTTGTCGGCTGATCTCAAAGCCTTGCTGATTCAGGCGATGTTGCAAGGCGTTCAGGCGTTCCTTCTTCAACTCTTCCGGGGTGTCGTCGGCCAGATCGGCCGCCGGGGTACCCGGGCGCTGGCTGTAAACGAACGAGTAGGAGAAGTCGAAACCAACATCGGTAATCAGCTTCATCGTCTGTTCGAAGTCTTTCTCGGTCTCGCCGGGGAAGCCGACGATGAAGTCCGAACTGATGCAGATGCCCGGCACCGCCGCACGCAGTTTGCGCAGCTTGGATTTGTACTCCAGCGCCGTGTGGTTGCGCTTCATCGCCGCGAGAATCCGGTCGGAACCCGACTGCACCGGCAAATGCAGATGCTTGACCAGTTCCGGGACGTCGGCGTGGGCCTGGATCAGGCTGTCGGAGAATTCCAGCGGGTGCGAAGTGGTGTAGCGAATGCGGTCGATGCCGTCGATGGCGGCGACGACGCGGATCAGCTCGGCGAGATCAGCCAGACGACCGTCATGGGTCGTACCGCGATAGCCGTTGACGTTCTGCCCCAGCAGCGTCACTTCACGCACGCCGTTTTCGGCGAGGTGAATGACTTCGGCGACCACGTCATCGAACGGCCGGCTGACTTCTTCGCCACGGGTGTAAGGCACCACGCAGAACGTGCAGTACTTGCTGCAACCTTCCATCACCGACACATAGGCGCTCGGGCCATCAATACGCGGCTCGGGCAAATGGTCGAATTTTTCGATTTCCGGGAACGACACGTCGACTTGCGGCAGCTTGGTGATACGCGCGGCGTCGATCATTTCCGGCAGGCGGTGCAGGGTCTGCGGGCCGAATACCACGTCGACGTACGGCGCGCGATCACGAATCGCCGCGCCTTCCTGACTGGCCACACAACCGCCAACGGCGATCACCATCTCTGGGTTGGCCAGTTTCAGTTCGCGCCAGCGGCCGAGCTGCGAATACACGCGATCCTGGGCGCGCTCGCGGATCGAGCAGGTGTTGAGCAGAATCACGTCGGCGTCTTCGGCACGCGCGGTGACTTCCAGGGCCTGATGTTCACCCAGCAGATCGACCATGCGCGAGCTGTCGTACTCGTTCATCTGACAACCGTGGGTTTCGATGTAAAGCTTCTTGGCCATGGATTAGGGTCATCACGTGATTCAAAGAACCGCGCATTATAGGGAACAAGCCTTCAGGTTCCTACCGCTGCGCGTCCGGTGGCTATGCTATAGTTTGCGCCCTCATTTTTATCCCCGATGTTATCCCCCCGCCATGACCAAACGCGAAGCTCCAATCTATAAGGTGATTTTCCTCAACCAGGGCCAGGTGTTCGAAATGTACGCCAAGCAGATCTATCAAAGTGATCTGTGGGGCTTTCTGGAAGTGGAAGAGTTCGTCTTTGGCGAGCGCACGCAAGTGGTCGTCGATCCGAGCGAAGAAAAGCTCAAGGCGCAGTTCGAAGGCGTGGTGCGCAGCTTTGTGCCGATGCATTCGATTGTGCGCATCGATGAAGTGGAACGTCTGGGCACCCCGAAAATCAGCGAAGCCCGCGGCGCGGTCGGCAATGTGATGCCGTTTCCGATGCCGATGCCTGAGAAGTAAGCCTTAAAACCGAGTAGCCTGCTCGCGAAGAGGCCAGAAAGGTCGGCGCAAAAATCAGGGAAGAGGCGAAAACGGCGTACGCCCATCGGCGCTCTGCAGTTCCATCAGGTATTTACGGAAAATTTGCCCGAGCACCTGAGTGGCGGTTTCGAGATCTTCGCGGGACATTTTTTCGGAAACTTCGTCAGCCGTATCCAGCGCATCTTCAGCGCCGTTGACCGCGGCCATCTTCAGCACGATATACGCCTGAATGTTGTTGGCCTGCACGCCTTCACCGTGGAAGAACATCGTGCCAAGTTTGAACTGTGCCTGAGCGTGGCCTTGCAGAGAGGCCTTTTCGAAATAGCTCAAGGCTTGATTGAGGTCGCGCGGCGCGTTTTTGCCGTCGTAGTAGAACTCACCCAACTCGTATTGCGCTTGCGCATCCCCTTCGTCCGCCGCTTTCTGGCAGGCGGCCAGTGCCTGCGTGACGTCTTGCGGCTGAGTATTGAGGGTGCAACGACCCATCGCCGGGATCAACAACGAGTTGCCGCCTGCTTGTGCATGCGCGAGCAGGGGCTGAAGGAGCAACAGGCAGCCCAAGGCAAGGGTGCGGCCGGTGCGGTTCATGGGAATCGACTTACCTCTGAAGGGCACGCGGACCCATCGAGGGATCCAATAAGCGCGCATTATGAAATAAGCAGGGCCAACCTTACAAAGTCTTTACTCGTTTTTCTGCTGCGCGGGGAATATATCGCCCACTTTAGGGGAGATTTTTAGCAGGAGCATCGGAAAAACAGCGTCGATGTAGGTGAATGCTGACGCTGGCGATAGCCAACGTCAGCGGTGCGGCGGTTATTTCAGTGCGGCGAAGGCGCGCTCGGCAGCGTCCAGTGTCAGTTTCAACTCGGCTTCGCCGTGGGCGATCGAGGTAAACCCGGCTTCGAAGGCGCTCGGCGCCAGGTACACGCCACCTTCCAGCATCAGGTGGAAGAAGCGACCGAACAGGGCAGCGTCGCTGGCCATCACATCTTCAAAGGTGACGATGTCGTCGGCGCCGCTGAAGTACAGACCGAACATGCCGCCAGCCTGAGTGGTCACGAACGGAATGCCAGCAGCATCGGCGCGTTGTTGCAGGCCATCGAGCAGGCGCGTGGTGTAGTCGGTCAGCTCGGCGTGGAAACCCGGACGGCTGATCAGGCGCAGTGTGGTCAAACCAGCGGCCATGGCCAACGGGTTACCCGACAGAGTACCGGCCTGATACACCGGACCCAACGGCGCGATGCGCTCCATGATTTCACGCTTGCCACCGAAGCAGCCAACCGGCATGCCGCCGCCGATGATCTTGCCGAACGTGGTCAGATCAGGATTGACCCCGTAGTACGCCTGAGCGCCACCGAGGGCAACGCGGAAACCGGTCATCACTTCGTCGAAAATCAGCACCACGCCATGCTTGTCGCACAGCGTGCGCAGGCCTTCGAGGAAGCCCGGCGCTGGTGGTACGCAGTTCATGTTGCCGGCCACTGGCTCAACGATGATGCAGGCCACTTCCTGGCCGACTTCAGTGAGCATCTTCTCAACCGCGTCGATGTCGTTGAACGGCAGGGTCAGGGTGTGTTTGGCGAACGCCGCCGGCACACCGGCCGAGCTCGGTACGCCCTGGGTCAGTGCGCCGGAACCGGCCTTGACCAGCAGGCTGTCGGAGTGGCCGTGATAGCAGCCCTCGAACTTGATGATGCTGTCACGGCCGGTGTAACCACGGGCCAGACGGATCGCGCTCATGGTCGCTTCGGTGCCGGAGCTGACCATGCGCACCATGTCCATCGACGGCACCAGCGAGCAGACCAGATCGGCCATCTCGGTTTCCATCGCGGTCGGCGCGCCGTAGGACAAGCCGTGTTGCAGTTGATTGCGCACCGCGTCCAGAACATCCGGGTGGCTGTGGCCGAGGATCATCGGACCCCACGAACCAACGTAATCGACATAACGCTTGTCGTCTTCGTCGGTAACGTAAGCACCTTCGGCGTGTTTGAAGAACAGCGGCGTGCCGCCAACGCTCTTGAACGCACGAACGGGCGAGTTCACGCCACCGGGGATGTGTTTCTGGGCATTGGCAAACAGCGTTTCGGAACGAGACATGATCGGGCTCTCAAATCAGACTTTCAGTAATTCATTGAACGCGCGGGCGCGGCGGGTCACTTCGGCGGTGCTCTCGGCACCAAACAGACCGTGAACTACGGCGAGCAGGTCGACCCCATGGGCCACCAGCGGCGCGGCGTTGTCGAGGGTGATGCCGCCAATCGCGCAGATTGGCAGGTGCAGCGTGCGCTTGGCTTCGTCGAGCAGATCGAGGCTGCAGGTCGGCGCGCCGGGCTTGGTGTTGGAGTTGAAGAAGCGACCGAAGGCGACATAACTCGCACCTTCTTTGGCCGCTTGTTCGGCCAGCGCGATTTGCGCGTGGCAGGTCGAGCCGATGATCGCTTTCGAGCCGAGCAGGGCGCGGGTCGGCGACAGCGGGCCGTCGGTCTGGCCGAGGTGCACGCCAACGTTGAGGCGCGCGGCCAGTTCAGCATCATCGTTGATGATCAGCTGCGTCTTGTAGCGCTCGCACAGATCACGCAGCGCTTCGGCCTCACGCAGACGGCGGGCATCATCGTTGCTCTTGTCGCGGTATTGCAGCAGGGTGACGCCGCCTTCCAGCGCCGCCTCCACGTAAGACAGAAACTTGCCGGCCAGCAACTGGCTGTCGGTAATGGCATACAGGCCACGTAGTTTCATCAGGCAGACCTCACGACGTTACGAGCAGAAATCCAGCGGCAGGCGACGCGGGACGAACTGGCCTTTGCCCAGTTGTTCGGCATCGCGTAGGGTGCGCCAGGTGTAATCCAGTGCACTGCGTACGGCGCTGGCCAGGTGTTCGCCCTGGGCCAGACGACCGGCGAGGGCGCTGGCCAGTGTGCAACCGGAACCGTGATAGCTGCCCGGCAGACGCTGGCAGATAAAGGTTTCACGCAGGCCGTCGCGGCTGTAAACGCGGTTGTGGATTTCAGTTTCGTCGCCATGGCCGCCGGTGATCAGCAGGTTTTTGACGAACGGCAGGAGTTTTTCAGCGCACTCGTCCGCAGTGCCTTCGGGCAGTTCGGCGAGGATTCGCGCTTCAGGAAGGTTAGGGGTGGCAATGATCGACAGCGGCAGCAGACGCTCACGCATCGCGTAACCCACCTCGTCCTTGCCCAGACGTCCGCCGCCGCCGGCGCGCAGCACCGGGTCGCAGACCACCGGCAAGTGCGGGTGCGCGGAAAGCAGTTCGACAACGGTGTCGACCATTTCCAGCGAACCGAGCATGCCCAGTTTGACTGCCGCGACTTCGGAGTCGTTGAGTACGGCATTGGCTTGAGCCAACACCCACTCACGGTCGAGGACGCGGAAGTCAGTGACGTTGACGGTGTCTTGCACGGTCAGGGCGGTGACGGCCGGAGCCGCATGGCAACCCTGCGCGAGCAGGGCTTCGATATCTGCCTGCAAGCCGGCGCCACCACTTGGGTCGTGGCCGGAGAGACAGAGGACAACGGGGCGGGAGCTGTAGATATTCATGGTGCGCGAGCTTACCACCAAAGCTGATTTTCGGGTTCAGTGCTGTTGTGGCGGGTCGATAACCCGGCAAGAGATTGCGACCATGCTGTCACATGTTGACCAACTCAACAGCTCTAGCCCGCTGCTTTGCTCTGGAACGCCCGTTCTAGAGCCTTTGCAGGAAAAATTTCAATGGTGCTCAATGGCCATCAACGGCTATGCTAGTCTGGATCCAAACCAATAACAGGTAATACCGGTTTTACGTCTACTCAAAGGGAATGGGGGGGCTTCCTGACACAACCGGACGAGCCACGCTGGGGCTTCAATGCGCTATTTGCTGATGTTGTTGTTCTGCTTGCCCCTCATGGCGAGCGCCGTCGAATTCGACGAATTTACCCAGAGCCTCCCTCTGGGCCGGTCGCTGCAAGTGTTCGAAGACCCGAGCGGTCAGGCGAGCATTGCCGATGTTCGTGCGCAAGCTGCCGCCGGCAATTTCAAACCCCACGATAAAGCCACGCTTAATGCCGGTTACTCGCGTTCGGCGTTCTGGCTGAAAATTGACCTGCATTACCGTCCGAGCAATCCCGCCGCCCAGCGCACCTGGCTGCTGGAACTGGCTTATCCACCGCTTGACCATCTCGACCTCTATACGGCCGACGCCAATGGCGACTACCGCCTCGTCCGGCAAACCGGCGACGCCTTGCCGTTCGCCAGTCGCGAGATCCGCCAGAACAACTATTTGTTCGACCTCGCTTTCGCACCGGGTCAACAACAAACCGTGTACCTGCGACTGGCCAGTGAAGGCTCGATTCAGGCGCCGGTGACGTTGTGGTCGAGCACGGCGTACCTCGAAGATCAGCCGGTGCGCCTGTATGTGCTGGGGATCATTTATGGCGTGCTGTTGGGGATGCTGGTCTACAACCTGTTCATCTACCTGAGTGTGCGCGACACCAGTTACCTCTATTACATCTTCTATATTGCCTCGTTCGGCCTTTATCAGCTGTCGGTGAACGGCGCGGCGGTGGAGTATTTCTGGCCGGACAATCCGTGGTGGGCCAACGCGGCCACGCCATTTTTCATCGGCTGTGCAGGGCTGTTCGGCAGTCAGTTCGCCCGCAGTTTCCTGCAGACCAAAAACCATAGTCGCTGGCTTGATCGCCTGCTGATTGCACTGATCGCGTTCGGCGCGCTGGTAGTCGGTTTGTCGCTGATGACCAGTTACGCGTTGTCGCTGCGCCTGGCGACGATACTGGCGCTGACCTTCACTGTGGTGATTTTCGCCGCCGGGATTCTGGCCTGGTGGTGCGGCTTGCGGGTGGCGCGTTATTTCATCATCGCCTGGTCGGCGTTTCTGCTCGGCGGCATCGTCAATACGCTGATGGTGCTCGGCTTGCTGCCGAACGTGTTCCTGACGATGTATGCCAGCCAGATCGGCTCAGCTATCGAGGTGGCGCTGCTGTCGTTGGCGCTGGCCGACCGCATCAACGCGATGCGCGAGCAACAGGCGCAGACCTTGTATGACGCCGGGCAGAAACTCGAAGTGCTCAACCAGCAACTGGCCCACAGCAACAAACTCAAGGACGAATTCCTCGCGACCCTGACCCACGAATTGCGCACACCGATGAACGGCGTGATCGGTTCGCTGGAGCTGATGCAGACCGTCGAGCTGGATCCGGAGCTTGAGCAATACCAGCAGACCGCCGCCGGTTCCGCGCGAGACATGATGCGCATGGTCAACGGCATCCTCACCCTCACGGAATTGCAGGCCGGCAAGCTCAAGGCTGTGCCGGGCAGTTTCAGCCTGCGCGCGGTGGTCGAAGCGCTGCGCGTGCAGTTCGACAGCAACGCGGCGAGCAAGTCGCTGGACTTCAAGGTCGAGGTGCTGCCGACCCTGCCGGATCGTCTGCACGGCGACAGCGCCAAACTCGCGCAATGCCTGGAATGCCTGCTGGACAACGCGATCAAGTTCACCCGCGTCGGCGGGCTGGCGCTGCGGGTGATCGGCAAACCATCGACGGACAATCGCCTGGCGTTGTCGTTTGCGGTGATCGACACCGGTATCGGTTTTACCGATCTGGGCGAGGCGACGATGTACCAGCGCTTCTTCCAGCTCGACGGTTCGATGACCCGCGAATACGGCGGACTGGGCGTGGGGCTGGCGATCTGCCGACAGTTGGTTGAGCTGCTCGGCGGCAAGCTCACTCATCGCTCGGAGCCCGGGCGTGGCAGCCGTTTTCAACTGGACGTTGAGTTTGAACTGCCGGCGGTTGAAGCTGCGCCGATCGTTGCGCCTTCGCACGATTGTGTGCGTGCGCCGCAGGACTGCACGGTGCTGCTGGTGGATGACAACAGTGTCAACCAACTGGTGATGCGCGGCATGTTGCTCAAGCTCGGCTTTCGCGTGCGTACCGCCGACAACGGCGCGGCGGCATTGGATTGCTTGCAACGAGAGACTTTCGACGCAGTGCTGATCGATTGCCAGTTGCCGGCTTACGACGGCGCGTCATTGTGCTGCCAGATTCATGCGTTGCCGGGCTGCGCGAACTTGCCGGTATTCATGCTGGCGCTAACTGCCGACCGAGAGCTTTGCGCAACGGGGGCGCCGGTCGATTACTTGAACAAACCCGTAAAATTCGAAGATCTGCAATCTGCGCTGGAGCGGCGGGTGCTGTGCTGCTAGCAGGGTAAAAGCGCCGCAAATTCGGCGGATATGACACTTTGACCGGTTGCGGAGCGGTGCTTAACTGGGTTCCTTGGTTGCCCGAAGGAGCCCGTCATGAACCTGCATCAGTTCGCCGAAACCCACGAAGTCACCAACCAGCCACCGTCGCTGGACGGCACTAACCTGTACCGCATCGACCTGCCGTTGCAGGAGTGGTCGCGGCGCTTTGGTGCCGGGTGGGCGGAGTCGCGGATCGATGCCTATGGTGCACTCGCTGGTGGGCCGTTGATGGAAGCCGGGTTCCTCGCCAATCAGAACAAACCCTCGTTTGCCAGCCATGACCGCTACGGTCATCGCATCGATCTGGTGGAATTTCATCCGGCCTATCACGAACTGATGCGCACGGCGATCGAGCATGGCCTGACTTCGCTGCCATGGACCCATCCACAGGACGGCGCGCATGTCGCGCGCGCCTCGATGACCTATCTGCACAGCCAGGCAGAAGCCGGCAGCGGTTGCCCGTTGACCATGACCTTCGCCAGCGTGCCGGCCCTGCGTTTGCAGCCGAATCTGGCCGAGCAATGGCTACCGAAAGTCCTCGCCACCGAATACGACCCACGCAACGTCGGCATGGCGCACAAGGCCGGCGTGACCATCGGCATGGCCATGACCGAGAAACAGGGTGGCACCGACGTGCGCGCCAATACCACAAAGGCTTACCCGGTCGGCGCCAGTGGCCCGGGTCAGGCTTATGAACTGGTCGGGCACAAGTGGTTCTGCTCGGCGCCGATGTGCGATGCGTTTCTGACCTTGGCGCAGACCGACAAGGGTTTGAGTTGTTTCCTGCTGCCACGGCATCGCCCGGACGACACGCGTAATCAGTTCTACATCCAGCGCCTGAAAAACAAACTCGGTAACCAGTCCAACGCCTCCAGCGAAGTGGAGTTCCGTGGCGCGCTGGCGTGGATGGTCGGTGAGGAAGGGCGCGGCGTGCCGACTATTATCGAGATGGTCGCCATGACTCGGTTCGATTGCATGGTCGGTTCCAGCGCTTTGATGCGCCAGGCGCTGACCCAGGCCAGCCATCACTGCGCGCACCGCAAGGTTGGCGGCAAGCTGCTCAGCGAACAGCCGTTGATGCAAAACGTCCTGGCTGATCTGGCCCTGGAAAGCGAAGCCGCGCTGGCCCTGAGTTTGCGCATGGGCAAGGCGCTGGATCATCTGGACGATCGCCACGAAGCGCAATTTGCGCGGCTGGTGACGGCGGTGGGCAAGTATTGGATCTGCAAGCGTGCACCGGGGATGATCAACGAAGCGGCCGAGTGCATGGGCGGCGCCGGGTATGTCGAGGACAGTATCCTGCCGCGTCTGTACCGTGAGGCACCGGTGAACTCGACGTGGGAAGGCTCGGGGAATGTGCAATGCCTCGACGTGCTGCGCGCGTTGTCGAAAGAGCCGGGGGTGCTGGATGTGTTGTTCAGCGAACTCGGTGACGGGCATGGCGACAAGCGTCTGGCGGCGCATATTCAGCAGTTGCAGGCGCAGTTCAAAGACACCAGTGATATTCAGTATCGGGCGCGGCAACTGACCGAAGACATCGCGCTCGGTTTACAGGCCAGGCTTCTGTTGGAGGCCGGAAATTCAACGGTCAGCGATGCCTTCATCGCCAGCCGCCTGAGCGGTGGCGGCCGGGTTTACGGCGCCTTGCCGCGCGGGCTGGACGTCGAAGCCATCGTCGCCCGCTCAACTCCACAAGGTTTCTGAGCTCAATTTCCCAAGCGGCACAAAACCCTGTGGGAGCGAGCTTGCTCGCGAAAGCGGTACATCAGTCGACAGCTATGTTGAATGACAATCCGTATTCGCGAGCAAGCTCGCTCCCACGGGATCTCCCTAGATGGGAAGATTTGGGTACACCCACAACGCCACTGTTCCCGTGACGCCACGATGCAGGCAAGATGAAGCTCTGCAAGTCAGAACACAGGAAGCTGATCGTGACCGAAGCGTTTATTGTCGTTCAAACCGCCGAACAAGCCGTGGACCGTCTGGCCGAGCTGCATGAGCGGGCCACCACTGCGCTGAACTCGGCGCTCAAGCGTTACCTCAAGGATCGCGTCGAACCCGACGCTGCGCAGCGTGCTCTGTTTCGTTATCCCGAACTGCGTCTGACCTATCACTGCCAGGGCGAAGTGCCGCAGACCACCCGCGCTTATGCCAAGGTGCAACTGCCGGGCACCTACAGCGTCACCGTCACCCACCCGGCGGCGTTCCGCAAATACCTGCTCGAACAGTTGGTGCCGTTGATGCACGACTTCACCGTGACCGTGGAAGTCGGCGTCAGCCAGCAAAACATTCCGTATCCGTATGTGGTCGAGCAGGGCGATGAACTCGCCGGTTCCGGGGTCACCGCTGCCGTGCTGGCGCGGGTGTTCCCGAGTACCGACCTGTCCGCCGCCACCGATGGCATCGCCGACGGTCTCTACGACTGGGAAAACACCGATCCGCTGCCGCTGGCCTTGTTCGACGCTGCGCGCGTGGATTTCTCGCTGCGCCGTCTGGTGCACTACACCGGCAGCGACTGGCGGCATGTGCAGCCGTGGATTCTACTGACCAACTATCACCGCTATGTCGACCAGTTCATCGTCCATGGTCTGGAACAGTTGCGCCGCGACCCGCGTTTCGTGCGCATGGTCTTGCCGGGCAACGTGATCATCGAGAAGGGCATGGATCACGGCGAAGCATCGGCGATTGCGGCCGGTGTGGTCTGGCACCGATACCAGATGCCGGCCTATCACCTGATTGCCAGCGATGGCCACGGCGTGACGCTGGTCAACATCGGCGTCGGCCCGTCCAACGCCAAGAACATCACCGACCACTTGGCGGTGCTGCGTCCGCATTGCTGGCTGATGATCGGCCACTGCGGCGGTCTGCGTCAGTCGCAGACCATCGGCGACTATGTGCTGGCCCACGCTTACATGCGTCGCGACGGCATTCTCGACCGTGTGGTGCCGCCGAACATCCCGATCCCGGCCCTGGCGGAAGTGCAAATGGCCCTGCAGCAAGCAGCGGCCAACGTCACCGGCGAGAAGGGCGATGACCTGAAGAAACGCCTGCGCACCGGCACCGTGCTGACCTACGACGACCGTAACTGGGAATTGCGCTGGGCGCAGGAACGACCGTTGATCAACCTGTCCCGCGCCGTGGCCGTGGACATGGAAAGCGGCACGATTGCAGCGCAGGGTTATCGCTTGCGGGTCCCATACGGCACGTTGCTCTGCGTTTCAGATAAACCGCTGCACAGTGAAATCAAACTGCCGGGTTCGGCCAACGCATTCTATGAACGCGCGGTCAGCCAGCACTTGAAGATCGGCATTGAAGCGGTGGACCTGCTGCGCACTGAACTCAACTCGCTGCACTCGCGCAAACTGCGCAGCTTCGACGAGCCGCCGTTCCGTTAACGCTTAGTCGTGGTCATTTGGCGGTCGGGGCACTAGCATTGTCAGCCCTGATCGCTAAATGTCTGTTCTCTTATGTCTCGTCCCCCGCGTCCACCTTCCCGCCGCCCCGGCGCGAAGCCTCAGTCGTCCGCGCCGCGCCGTGTTGCCAAGGCACCCCCGGCCGAGCCGAAACTGATCCTGTTCAACAAACCGTTCGATGTGCTGACGCAATTCAGCGACGGTGAAGGGCGGGCGACGCTCAAGGATTTCATCGATGTGCCCGGCATTTATCCGGCCGGACGCCTGGATCGCGACAGCGAAGGATTGTTGCTGCTGACCAACGACGGGCAGTTGCAGGCGCGTATCGCCGATCCGAAACACAAACTGGCGAAGACCTATTGGGTGCAGGTCGAAGGTGTGCCGACGGCTGAGCAATTGCAGCGCTTGCGCGATGGCGTTGAACTGAATGACGGCATGACCTTGCCCGCCGAAGCGCGGCAACTGGATGAGCCTGAGTTGTGGCCGCGCAATCCGCCGGTGCGTTTTCGCGCGACCATACCGACGTCATGGCTGGAACTGGTGATTCGCGAAGGGCGCAACCGTCAGGTACGGCGCATGACGGCGGCGGTAGGCCTGCCGACATTGCGGTTGGTGCGGGTGAAGATTGGTGACTGGACGATCGAAGGGCTCGATCAGGGCCAGTGGAAGGAAGTGCCGGCGCACTTATAGAGCGCCGGACTCGATCAGGCCGATCACCACACTCTTGATGATGAACGCGGCCACGCCCAGGCCCAGTACGAAGAACAGAATGAACGAGCCAAAGCGCCCGGCTTTGGACTTCTTCGCCAGATCCCAGACGATGAAACCCATGAAAATGATCAGGATGCTGACCAGACCGGTCATCATCCACTCTTCTAATAAGGCTGGATCCATTGGGTTTCTCCGACGCGCACGCGGCTAAAAGGGCGCGGCGAGTATACGCCAAGGTGTGCGGGGTGGCATTGATCTGGGTCTGATCCGGAACTGTTGCCCTCACCCTAACCCTCTCCCAGAGGGAGAGGGGACTGACCGGGGGATGCTCGCAAAATACGCCGACCTGAACGTTCTGTTGTGAATCCATAATCGACTCAATTTTTCAGGTCGATGTATGACAGCAGACACCTCGGTCGGCTCCCTCTCCTGAGGGAGAGGGCTGGGCGGGCGGCGTTCCGATGAGGGGGCCTTTGATCAGCTACGCAAATGAGTCAGCGGCAGTTCCGTGCTGTTCAAAACCTGATTCAGCACAAAACTCGAGCGCACACTGGTCACGCCTTCAATCCGCGTCAAATGCCCTAGCAACAACTTCTGATAGTGATCCATATCCGGCACTACCACCTTCAACTGATAGTCAGCATCCACCCCCGTCACCAGGCTGCACTCCAGCACCTGCGGCAACGTGCGGATCGCCGCTTCGAAATTCTCGAAACGCTCCGGCGTATGCCGGTCCATGCCGATCAGCACATACGCCGTCAGGCTCAGCCCGAGCATCTTGCGATCGAGCAATGCGACCTGGCGCGAGATGTAGCCGTCGTCTTCCAGTTGCTTGACCCGGCGCGAGCACGGGGAAGGCGACAGACCGATGCGCTCGGCCAGCTCCTGGTTGGAGATGCGGGCGTCGCGCTGCAATTCCGCCAAAATACTCAGGTCGTAACGGTCGAGTTTGCTCATCAATCTGTCCTTGGTTGTAACTATTGCGGCAGATTATCTATCCAGGGTTAAAAATTGCGCAAGTGGTGTTTATTTCAGCAATCTTCGCAATCCTCTGTCGCCGTCTCAGGCCTATTCTTATCACCAGAATCACTGCTCGGTAACACAGTCCACAGCGGCCCGCCCTATCAGGCCCGCCGCGGCCGCCACCCCCACCGGGGTTGTGCCGGCCCCCGAGCTGCACACTGTCCAGAAGACGGCGTGAGGTGAGCCGACGTCAAAAGCGTCGAGCCAGGACGAAGTTCTCTAAAGGGAGGCCGACGGGTCTCCCTTTTTTCTTGCCTGCGATTTCATGCAGGACGCTCAATAAATAAGTTGCGTGACTGATAACCTGTTGCAGAACCGGGCGTGTGTATTCCCGGTCTTAGTGACAAGTCCTCTTACATTTGCAGGCCCCGCAGTGAGAAAAAGCATGAATTCGCGCATCTGGCGTCTGGCCGGTGTTGGTTTGCTGTGTGTGAGTGTCAGTGCGCAAGCGCTTGCCGATGAACCGCAGAATCGCGGGCCGGAGGGCGGTGGCCATGGCCAGGACCATCAGGGCAATAATCAGGGCCATGGCGGCAACAATCAGCCGCGTCCGCCGAATAATCAGCCACAGCAGAATCAGCCGCGCCCTCAGAACAACGAGATCATTCGTGGCGACAACAGTCGCCAGTTCGAGCACAACGGCCAGCAGCACAACAACAATGGCCAGTGGCAAAACCACGACCAGAACCGTCCGGCGTACAACCCCAACCCGGTGCGCCAGCCGCCACCACCGCCACAACTGCCGGCCAATAGCCTGCCGATCCAGCCACGGCCCGATACCGTGCGCCAGAGCCAGGAACCGCGTCAGGGTTACTATCGCGACGAGCGCCCGCAAAACGGTTATCACAATCAGCAATGGCAGACCGGTAACCGGCCTAATGACAATCGCTGGCCGGGCCGTCCGGATGGTCATGGCAATGGCTGGGGGCCTGGTCCGCAATATCGACCGGGGCATGTGATCGACCGTTTCCCGGATCGTGACTACCGCGTGCCGTATCGCGGTCAGGATTACTTCTACTCCGCAGGCTACTGGTATCGCCCGCAAGGCCCGCGCTACATCGTCGTGCAGCCGCCACGCGGGATTCGCATTCAGTATTTGCCCGATTACGCCCGTGAAGTGTGGATCGGCGGTTCGCTATTGTTCCTCGCCGCCGGTGCCTACTACGCCTATCAAGAAGCGACCCAGGATTATGTAGTCGTCGAGCCGCCGGTTCAGCCGCAACCGCAGCCGCAATCCCAAGGCTATGACGTCGAAGCCTATCCGGCCAACGGCCAGTCGCCGGAGCAGGTGCAGCAGGATGGATACCAGTGCTATCAGTACGCCGTGCAGCAAAGCGGTTTCGACCCGCGCACCGCGACGTATCAACCGGCACCCGAAGTGGTGCAGGCCTACCGCCAGGCTCAAGGGAATTGCCTGAGCAGTCGCGGTTATCAGGTCAGTTACTGAAGCCGGGTTTGCGCCCGTTCTGACTTGACCACTTCCTGCGGGTCGGCGTGCACCAGCACTTCGGCTCGCGGGTAGGCCTTGTGAATGGCATCGGCGGCTTGGTCGCTGATGCCGTGTGCCACTGACAAGGTCAATTCCCCCGGCAATTCCAGGTGCAACTGCACGAACCAGTGGTTGCCGGAGATCCGCGTGCGCAAGTCATGCGCGCCCAACACCCCCGGCACGCTGCAGGCCAGTTCGAGCATGTGCTGACTGACGTCGGTTGGCAGTTCTTCATCCATTAGCACCGAAAAACTTTCCCGGGCGATCTGGATCGCACTCCACAGGATATAGGCGGCAATGCCGAGTCCGAACCAGGCATCCAGTTGATGCCAGCCGAAGCCGGCCAACACCAGCGCCACCAGAATACTGCCGTTGAGTAACAGGTCGGATCGGTAATGCAGTGAGTCGGCACGCACGGCGTTGGAACCGGTCTGCTTGATCACTCGATGCTGCAGCACCAGCAAGGCCACCGTCAGTAGCAATGAGAAAATGATCACGCCAATGCTGATCCACGGTGCGCCAAGCGGTTCCGGATGCTGGATGCGTTCATAGGCTTGAAACGCGATCAATACCGCGCTGCCGCCAATGAACAGCGCCTGCGCCATCCCTGCCAGCGACTCCGCCTTGCCGTGACCATAACGGTGATCGTCATCGGCCGGGCGCAGCGCGTAATGCACGGCCAGCAGATTGAGCAGCGAAGCGATGCCATCCAGCGCCGAGTCGGTAAGGCCGGCGAGCATGCTCACCGAGCCGCTGAGCCACCAGGCGATGGCTTTGGCGATGATCAGCGTGCACGCCACCGCTACCGAGGCGCGGGTTGCCAGCCTGAGCAGGCGGGCGTGTTCGGGGCTGGATGTCATTGAACGTCCTTTTTAAGCGGCGGGTTGCAGGCCGAACATCGCCAGTTGTTGAGTGCTGCCCTTGTGTTGAATCAGGCGCGGATCATCCAGTGGGAAATCTCGGCCCAACTCGCTCTCGAGAATAGCCTGCAACTTGTGATTATCGACCTGACCGTCCGGGCCGATGGCTTGCTTGAGTTTGGCCGGATCGATCTGCGCAGTGTGGCCCGGTTCGAAATAGATCGCACCGGTGGCGAAGTCGACGGCAAACGCGATCAGGCCGGGAATGACGTAGAACAGCAGGCCCACGGCGTCGAGCACGGCAATCGCCGGGTCGATCTTGCCGTCGATCTGCCCGCGCCGGTCCGGGTAGAAAATCGAACCGCACGCGGTAATTTGCGTGAGCAGGGTAGCGACCAGTACACCGCCGATCAGGCGAAAAGGTAAGCGCATGGGGAAATCTCCTGATTCATCTAAGAACGAAGCGTAGTCGTGTGAAGTTAAGACCCTGACGAACGCCTAGCAGTTCGCCGTTATACTCGCGCCTGGCAGTGCATGCCCACAGTAAATTGCGGCCTCGTCTCACCCCTACCGAAATACGTTGAGGACTGAAGTTGTTTTCTCCAGATCGACACCGCGTGAAGGCCAACGAATCCTATCGGGGTTCGGCCCTCCGGGCTAAAGCTGTGAGCGCGCCATGCTGCGTTGCGGGACTTGGCAAGGAAACGACCCTTACCTGCGTCCCGCGCCTTGCCTGGCACGCTCACAGCTTTAACGCGACTCGCAATTTAATGTGGGCACGCCCTGGGGAGCCAGCATGATTTCTTTGCCAATCGATGATGTTTTACCCGCCCTGCGTGAAGCCCTCGCGACACGCCACGAAGCCGTGCTCGAAGCACCGCCGGGCGCCGGTAAAACCACCCGCGTGCCCTTGGCCCTGCTCAATGAAGCGTGGCTGGCCGGGCAAACCATTCTGATGCTTGAACCACGGCGTCTCGCTGCGCGTGCAGCAGCGGAGCGTTTGGCCAGCGAGTTGGGTGAGAAGGTCGGGGAAACCGTCGGATATCGCATCCGTCTCGACAGCAAAGTCGGCCCCAATACGCGTATCGAAGTGGTCACCGAAGGCATTCTCACCCGCCGTTTGCAGGATGATCCGGCGCTGGAAGGCGTGGGTCTGCTGATCTTTGACGAATTTCACGAACGCAGCCTCGACGCCGATCTGGCGCTGGCCTTAAGTCTGAACGGTCGCGAGCTGTTCCGGGCTGAACAGCCGCTGAAGATTTTGCTGATGTCGGCCACGCTGGAAGGCGAGCGTCTGGCCGGGTTGCTGGATGACGCGCCGATACTGCGCAGCGAAGGCCGCATGTACCCGGTGACGATGCGCTGGGGCCGGCCGTATCAGCCCGGCGAGTACATTGATCAGCGCGTTACGCAAACCGTGCTCGAAGCACTGCACGATGAAACCGGCAGCCTGTTGGTGTTCCTGCCGGGGCAGGCGGAAATCCGTCGCGTCCATCAACAACTGGCCGACGCCATCGGTGAGCGCAGTGATGTTTTGCTGTGCCCATTGCACGGCGAACTGGACCTCAACGCCCAGCGTGCCGCCATCGACCCGGCGCCGACCGGCCAGCGCAAAGTGGTGCTGGCGACCAACATTGCCGAGACCAGTTTGACCATCAACGGCGTGCGCGTAGTCATTGATGCCGGGCTGGCGCGGGTGCCGCGTTTCGATCCCGGCAGCGGTATGACGCGCCTCGATACCCAGCGGATTTCCAAGGCCAGCGCCACTCAGCGTGCGGGCCGCGCCGGGCGACTGGAACCGGGGGTTTGTTATCGCTTGTGGTCGCAGGATCAGCACGAACAACTCGCCGCTTATGGCAGTGCGGAAATTCTCTCGGCGGATCTCGCCAGCCTCGCTCTGCAATTGGGGCGCTGGGGTGTCACGCCGGGTGAACTGGTCTGGCTGGATGTTCCGCCAGCGGCGGCTTATGCACAGGCGCAGGATTTGCTGCAACGGCTCGGTGCGCTGGAAGGGGAAACGCTGACCACTCACGGTCAGGCCATGGCTGAGTTGCCGGCGCATCCGCGCATCGGGCATTTGCTCCTGCGCGGTCAGGCGCTGGGGCTGGCGAACATGGCCTGCGATGTCGCCGCGCTGCTGGGCGAGCGCGATATCTTGCGCGGTGCCGGGGCGGATTTGCACAGTCGCTTGGTTTTGCTATCCGGCGAAGAACGCGCCGCTCGCGGTGCGCACGGTGGTGTGCAGCGCGCCCGGCAACTGGCGCGGCAATATCGCGGTTATCTGCGCGGCAAGGCGAGCGAGCCGGTCAGCGATCCCGATCATCCGCGCTGGCTCGGTGCCTTGCTGGCGCTGGCCTACCCGGATCGCGTCTCGCAACAGCGGCGTGCCGGTGGCGCCGAATATCGTCTGGCCAACGGTCGCGCGGCGCTGTTCGCCGAAGCCGACAGCCTGATGAAAGAGCCGTGGATCGTCATTGCCGACCTCGGCAGCCGTCAGGGCCAGCGCGAGGAGCGGATTTATCTGGCGGCGGATTTCGATCCGGCGCTGTTCGATTCGGTGCTCGCCGAACAGGTGCGCAACGTTGATCAACTCGACTGGGACGAACGCGAAGGCGTATTGCGCGCCGAGCGCCAGCGCAAGGTCGGCGAGCTGATTCTCAGCCGTGAGCCGTTGACCGGTCTCGATGAAAATGCACGCAGTCAGGCGCTGGTCAATCTGGTGCGGCGCAAGGGTCTGGAGCTGTTGCCGTGGACGCCGGAATTGCGTCAGTGGCAGGCGCGGGTGGCGTTGTTGCGGCAGTTGGAATTGAACCATCAGGACGACAGTCAGTGGCCGGATGTCAGCGATGCGACATTACTGAACACCCTCGAAGACTGGCTGATGCCGTATCTGGGCAAGGTCTCGCGGCTCAGTCATTTTGCCAACCTCGACCTGTCGAGCATTGTGCGCAATCTGCTGCCATGGCCGCTGCCGCAAAAGCTCGATGAGCTGGCGCCACATCATCTGAGCGTGCCGTCGGGGTCGTCGATTCGTCTGGACTACAGCGAGTTTCCACCGATTCTCGCGGTGCGTTTGCAGGAGTTGTTCGGGCTCGCCGATACCCCGCGCATTGCCGGCGGGCGGCAGGTGGTCAAGTTGCATCTGTTGTCGCCAGCAAGGCGACCGGTGCAGGTGACGCAGGATCTGGCCAACTTCTGGCGCAGCACCTATGCCGAGGTGAAAAAGGATTTGAAGGGGCGCTACCCGAAGCATTATTGGCCGGATGATCCGCTGGTCGCCGAAGCCACGGCGCGGGCGAAGCCTCGGGGCACCTGAGCAGCAGTGGCAGCGCGCCATTAGCCCATCCGCCCTAATTGCCCCTGTTCGGGCCGCCTCCTAAAGTGGCGGCCCGAACAATAACAAGTTGCTGCCTGGCAACCTGTGCCCAAGGAACGGAACTGCCCATGTCATCTTTTCTCAAGTTCAAGAAGTTGATCTTCTTGTCGGCTGCGCTTGTCGTTGCCTGCAATTCGGCAAATGCCGAAGAATCCAACCCGGTTGGCGACTGGTGGATTATCTACGGCAACGGCGTTGCCCATAAAAACATCATGTACGTGGCGGATGCGACGTCGGTGGTGCCCTCGGAAAAAACCAAAGGCGCGACCATGGTGGCGGTCACGCTGGTGTATGAAGAACCCGGCAAACCAATGATCGACGTGTACAACCTCGAAACCCAGTGCTCTACGGGCAAGGTACGTTTTATCAATGGCCAGTCCATCGAGCGTCTCGCATATACCCTGCGTCATCTGAAAGTTGCCAACCAATGGCAGACCCCGAAAGAATTCTGGGTCCAGCAAGCGCTGAAGTTTGCCTGCGCGCCGGGTAGTCGGGCTAAAAACGACATGGCCGCCGTGGGCAAGATGGAATACATGCAAATGATCCAGATGCTCCAGCAGATGTTCTTCAAACTTGCACCGATTCAGGAAAAGAGCCAGATGATGGACAACATCGACAGTCTGCTCGAACTTAAAAAATAAGCCGGGACAGCCCATGACTTACATCCGTTTATTGCTGGCCACCGTGTTGGCCGCGTTGCTCTTGACTGGCTGTTCCACCATTGCGCAGAGCCGCTGGGAAGGGCGTGATGCGCAGGAAGCGCTGGACTTGTTCGGCAAACCCGACTCGATGAAAAAGGAGATCGGTCCGAACGGCGAACCCTTGGCGGTGCTGACCTGGTACAAGTCCGCGAGCTGGACCACCACCGAAGCGGCCGGGACTTCGATGACCCATACCGGCAATGGCATGGTGTACACCGAGCACTATCAACAAGTCGGGCACAGTTCCGATTGCAAATTGCAGGCGAAAATCAACCAACAGAAGAAGATCGCGCAGTTCCTGATCGAAGATGGACGGATCCTGCATGGCAAGTGCACCAATGTCAGGTATGTCCCCGGTTATATTCCACCAGGCATGTGAGCGGTCTTCGCGGTCAGTTGCTCGCGGCAATAATCGGCGAACAGCTGCGCCGGTTTGGTCAACTGCCCGCGCTTGAGCCACGCCGCTACCAAACCGGAACCGGTGACGTCTTCGACGATGTCCACGCACACGACTTTCTTGCCATCGTAGGTGCATTCCGAATGCGGTCTGGTTACCAGAATCGAAAAGCCGAAACCTTGGCCAACCATTCCGCGCACCATTTCAATCGATGGCGAGCTGAACTCGATACGCGGTGTTAATCCAAGCTCTTCGAACAGGCTGACGAAGTAGGTCCGGCTCGGCTGCACATCAAGCAAGATCATCGGGTCCAGACACAGATCGCGCAGCGACACTTGCTTGTACTGGGCAAAGCGATGATCCGCCGGCAACAACGCATAAGGTCGTTGCGCCGGCATAAGCGGTTCGGTCTGGATGGTCGCGTCGAGCTCATGTTCATAAAGAATCACCAGATCGAACGCGCCTGACGTCAGGCCTTGCACCAGCTCTTGTTGCTCACCGTCGCGAATGCGGATTTTCACGCCCGGATACAGCCCCGAGAACCCGGAAATCAACTGCGGCAAATACAACGGCGCGACCGTTTCGAAACAACCGATATCGATCTGCCCGGCGACCACGTCGTTGTCGGCGAGGGCGTTCTGTTCGAACTCCTTGGCCATGCGCAACAGTTCTTGAGCCTTGCGAAAGAACCGCGCACCGCTTGGGGTCAGTGACACACCTTGGGCGTGGTGACGGATCAGCAGTTGCACGCCGAAGCTGTCTTCCAGGCCTTTGATCGCGGTGGAAATCGCCGGCTGCGCGATGTACAGCTTGCGCGAAGCCTCGGCAACGCTGCCGCATTCGACGGTGGTGATGAAGTATTTCAGCTGACGCAAATTGTAGGCGGCCACGGCAAACCTCAGGACGAGCGGACTCGACTTGCAAGCAATTTGTGCGCCGCCACGTCCGTTGCGCGACGATGTTGTTGTCCCTCAACCATAGCCACCTGCGCGGGGTTTGGGGAAAGTCGTTGCCCAGTGTTTTTATTGCCTGCGAAGACATTTTTACTATTTTTAGCCCGTGCGGGCCTGAGCGACCATCGAGGCACAATAACGTCTCAGGAGCATCCGTCGTGTTCGAGCTTGCAGAGTGGCAGCGCCGCGCCGTTGCATTGAAGTTTCCCGATCAGGCCGTGATCGACGGCAAGCATTGCGCGGCGCAATCGGGGCAGACTTTCGCTGCGATAAACCCGGCGACCGGGCAATGTCTGGCCAACGTCGCTGCGTGCGGCGAGGCTGATGTCGACGCGGCGGTGCGCAATTCACGACAGGTTTTTGAGGCCGGTACGTGGTCGCAACGTGCTCCGGCCGAGCGCAAACAGGTGCTGCTGCGTCTGGCTGATTTACTGATGAGTCATCGCGAAGAACTGGCGTTGCTCGACTCGCTGAACATGGGCAAACCGGTGATGGATGCCTACAACATTGACGTGCCGGGCGCCGCCGGGGTGTTCCGTTGGTACGCCGAAGCCATCGACAAACTCTACGATCAGGTCGCGCCCAGTGCGCCGAATGTGCTCGCGACCATCACCCGTGAAGCACTCGGTGTAGTCGCTGCTGTGGTGCCATGGAATTTCCCCTTGGACATGGCCGCGTGGAAGCTCGCGCCGGCGTTGGCGGCGGGTAATTCGGTGATCCTCAAACCGGCCGAGCAGTCGCCGTTTTCGGCACTGCGTCTGGCCGAGCTGGCGCTGGAAGCAGGGCTGCCGCCGGGTGTGCTGAACGTGTTGCCGGGGCTTGGCGAGCAGACTGGCAAGGCCTTGGGTCTGCACGCGGATGTCGATTGTCTGGTGTTCACTGGCTCGACGCAGGTCGGCAAATATTTCATGCAGTACTCCGCACAATCGAACCTCAAACAGGTCTGGCTGGAGTGCGGCGGCAAGAGTGCCAATCTGGTGTTCGCTGACTGTCAGGATCTCGATCTGGCGGCGGAGAAAGCCGCGTTCGGGATCTTCTTCAATCAGGGCGAAGTCTGCTCGGCCAACTCGCGCTTGCTGGTGGAGCGCTCGATTCATGATGCGTTTGTCGAACGCCTGAAAGCACAGGCCGAGCGTTGGTTACCGGGGGATCCGCTGGATCCGCAGAGCAGCGCCGGGGCGATTGTCGACAGCAAACAGACGGCGAGCATCATGCGCTTTATTCGCAATGCCGAGCAGTCGGGGGCGACGCGGGTGTGTGGTGGGCAGCAGCGGCGTTTCAACGGGTCGGATAATTTTATTGAGCCGACGATTTTTACCGGTGTGACAGCTGACATGCCGCTGTTTCGTGAAGAGGTATTTGGGCCCGTGCTGGCGGTCGTGCCATTCGACAGTGAAGAGGAAGCGGTGCGGTTGGCAAACGACAGTGTCTACGGGCTGGCGGCGTCGCTGTGGACCGATGACCTTAACCGCGCCCATCGAGTGGCGCGACAGTTGCGTGCGGGTACGGTGTCGGTCAACACGGTCGATGCGCTGGATGTGACGGTGCCTTTCGGCGGCGGCAAGCAATCGGGTTTTGGCCGGGATCTGTCATTGCATTCATTCGACAAATACACCCAACTGAAAACTACCTGGTTTCAATTGCGCTGAAACCGGGTCGCCCCTATCGCTGGCAGGCCAGCTCCCACGCTGGATCTAAGTCGCACGGCAGATTCCCTGTGGGAACGAGCCTGCTCGCGAAAGCGGTGGGTCAGCAGCGAAAATGTCGACTGACGCGGCGCCATCGCTGGCAAGTCAGCTCCCACAGGTTTCAGCGTTGTTCACACAATCCAGGCACACTCGTGATCCCTGTGGGAGCTGGCTTGCCAGCGATAGCATTCTCCCAGTAGCCGAAAATCCCCAATTTGCACCCACCTCGCGCACCCCCGCAATCCCCGCCCTTTAGCAGTGCGCACTAGCCAGTTTTTTCATCATTTGCAGCCAACAATTTCCTGATTTTCCTCACCGCGCACATGGGCCACCATCAATCTTGCCCGCCAGCCGAATGTTGTCCGCCCAAGCGTCCGCGAGAGACCAACGGCAGCAACTGCATAACGGCCGGCGACCGTACTGCCCATGACAAAACTAAATCAACAGCGTCGGGAGTGCTCCATGATCAAGTCCTTGTGTTCACGTCTTACTCATCCTATGGCAATCACCGCCCTGGCTGCCACGGTCGCCACCAGCGCCCAGGCCGGCACCTTGTCCATCGGCCACACCACGTGGGTCGGCTACGGCACCCTCTATCTGGCTCAGGACCTGGGCTACTTCAAGGAAAATGGCCTGACCGTCGAGTTGCCGGTGGTCGAAGAGGCCTCGATGTACATGGCCGCGCAGGCCTCCGGGCAACTGTCCGGCTCGGCCTCGACCATCGATGAAGTGCTCAAGTACCGTCCGCAATTCTGCTTCAAAGCCGTCGCGGCGCTGGACGACAGTCATGGCGGCGACGGTGTGCTGGTCGGCAAGGATGTGAAGAGCCTGCAAGAACTCAAGGACAAATCCGTGGCGGTCAACGAAGGCTCGACTTCACAGTTCTGGCTCTCGTACCTGCTGAAAAAGAACGGCATGAAGATGACCGACATCACCGTGCAGAACATGACCGCTGACGATGCCGCGACCGCGTTCATCGCCGGTCGCGTACCCGCTGCCGTGACTTGGGAACCGCACTTGTCGATGGTCCGCGACAAGCAGCAGGGCAAAGTATTGATCGACAGCAGCAGCACCCCCGGGGTGATCGTCGATGTGGTCGCGCTCAATTGCACGGTTATCGAAAAACAGCCGGAAGACGTCAAGGCGTTGGTCGCCGGCTTGTACAAAGCCGTGCAGTACACCAAGGATCACCCGGAAGACGCGTACAAAATCATGGCCAAAGGCGTCGGCGGCTACCTGTCTGATCCGAAGGAACTGGCTGCCGCTGCACAAGGCGTGCGTTTTTACGATCAGGCCATGAGCGAGAAACTTCTCGGCTCGCCGGGCAAACCGGGCGACAGCGCAGCGCTGATCAAACTGGCCAACGAAACCGCCAGCGAATTGCAGGGCAAACCCTACAACGTCAGCAACGACGAGCTGGTCGACAACCGTTTTGTCAGCCCGCTCTAGGAGGTCTGTCATGTTCAAGCGCAATTCGTGGCTGAGCCGCAGCCTCACGCCGAAAACCGCTTTGCCGGTGCCAGTGGTGTGGAGCGCCAGCGCTCTGGCCTGGGTGTTGTTGGTCGGTCTTTGGGCCGGGTTGTCTTACGGCGGCATCGTCCCGGGGATGTTCCTGCCGACACCGGGCGCGGTGGTTGAAGCCGCCGTACGCCTGGGACGCGACGGCACCCTCGGCACCCATGTGTGGGCCAGTGTCGAAGTGGTGATGGTCGGCTTCATTGTGTCGTCGCTGGTGGCGGTGCCACTGGGGTTGCTGATGGGCAGCTTCCGCATCGTTCAGGCGTTTCTTGAACCGCTGGTGAATTTCATTCGTTATCTGCCAGTGACCTCGTTTGTGCCGCTGTTCATCCTGTGGATCGGCATCGGTCTGGAGCAGCGCGTGTCGGTGATTATTTTCGGCGTGTTCTTTCAGCAACTGGTGATGATCGCTGACGTGTCGAAAGGCATTTCCAAGGATTTGATCAACGCTTCTTACACCTTGGGCTCCAACCGCCGCGACGCGGTATTGCATGTGATCGCGCCGGCCTCGGTGCCCGGCGTGCTCGACACGTTGCGGGTGACCATGGGCTGGGCCTGGACCTATCTGGTGGTGGCTGAACTGGTCGCCGCTTCCAGCGGTTTGGGTTACCTGAGCCTGAAGGCCATGCGCGGTTTTCAGGTTGACGTGATCTTCCTCGCCATCGCGATCATCGGCCTGCTCGGTCTGGTCACCGATCAACTGTTCCGCTTTCTTCGCCTGAGGGTTGCCGCATGGGCTCAGTGACTGCTGCCAATCATCGTTTCATCGAACCTGTCGCGACCCCGGCGCAAGCGGCGCCACGCTTGCAGGTGGACAAGGTCAGCCTGCGCTACAAGAAACCTGACGGCGGAACGTTTACAGCGCTGGAGGAGGTGTCGTTCGAGGTGCCGGATCAGCAGTTTGCCGTGCTGGTCGGGCCGTCGGGTTGCGGTAAGTCGAGTCTGTTGTATTTGACTGCGGGGCTGGCTGAGCCGACCTCCGGCGAGATTTATGTCGGCGGCCAGCAAGTGCAGGGCCCTGGCGCGGATCGCGGCATGGTCTTTCAGAGTTACACGTTATTTCCGTGGCTGACGGTGCGCCAGAACGTCGAGTTCGGCCTCAAGCGTCGTGGCATGCCGGCGGCGCGGCGCAAGGAGATCGTCGATTATTACGTCAACGAAGTCGGTCTCGCCGGGTTCGCCGACAATTACGCCAAACAGCTGTCGGGCGGGATGATGCAGCGCGTGGCAATTGCCCGGGCACTGGCCAATGATCCACAGATTCTGCTGATGGACGAACCGTTCGGCGCCCTCGACAGCCAGACACGGCTGCAGATGCAACAGTTGTTGCTGCGGGTCTGGGGTAACAGCAAGAAAACCGTGTTGTTCGTCACCCATGACATCGACGAAGCGATTCTGCTCGGCGACCGGGTCTATGTGATGGGCGCGAAACCGGGGCGGATCAAGCAGATTCTCGACGTGCCGATCGAACGCCCGCGTTCACTGGACATGGTCATGGAGCGCTCGTTCATCGACATGAAACGACAGATCTTCGGATTGCTGCATGACGATCTGGAAGAAGTGCATTGATCCAACGGTCATAAAGCCTGGCCATTGTGAGAGCGAGCCTGCTCGCGAAGGCGTAGTGTCAGTCGATAAACAGGGTGCCTGACACACCGCTTTCGCGAGCAGGCTCGCTCCCACAGGGTCCTGTGGTGCAAGGGATGGCGAGGTCAGCTCACGGCCGGGTAAATACGGTTTTGACCCACCCCTGCAAGGTGTACTTCTGGTAGATGTGCTCAGGCACATCGACATACGGATCAGTAATGAACCGTTCCGGAATCACCGGATTAGCCTCATCAATGACCAAAATGTTCGCCGGGTTGTAAAAGTCATAGTCGACCACGCTCTTGTTGGTGGTAATGACTTTTTTGCGTGAGGCCATGGCTTCGAAGAACCGGAAGCTCAAACCGGCCTGACCGGGCTTGGCAATGTCGAGAATGATCCGTGAGCGCTTGACCAGCTCCCCTACCGACTCCAGCGACATTCTTTGCTCGAAAAAGGTGATGCCCGGATGCGCCCCCGGAACCGGTTTGGACTGAACCAGAAACTTGTAATCGGTCAGCCCGAGGCGATCGAATTCCTCGGCCAGACCGGCAAGTGCCGGCACCCGATCCTTGCCCGCCATCACCACAAACGCCGAGTACTCACTGGGCTCACCGTCCGCGATGTAGTCGTCGTAAATGAAGTTGTAGAGTTTTTTCAGCCCGTAGCTTTCGGCATTTTCCGGGTCGAAGGAAAACACCTCGTCATAACCGGTAAGGGCTTCGCGAGTCATCGGCCAACGACTGAAGCTGTCGTAGAGGTAGGCGATCTTGTGGTCGGAGACCTTGAGTCCGGCGGTCAACTGGTTTGCATCGATCTGGGCCGGGTTGATGATGAGTGCCACATCGAAACGTCCATGCGCAGCGATGGCTTTGTTGAACAGGCGTATCTGCGCCCAGCGTTTCAGCGGGCGGCGCAAGATCTTCGGCGCTTGATCAAAGCTGTTCTGCATCGATGACGTATCGATGAAACACACGTCATTGTCGATCATCAGGTAGTCCGCCAGTTTGCGCGCGTAACCACCAATGTCCTTGCACACCAATAAGATTTTCATGGGATTCCATATGTCAATTCGGGCGACGGGGCGATGATCCTCGGCCCAGCCTATGGCGCCGCCGGTAGCAGGAAGCGCGCAATCACCGGCAGGTGATCGGAGATGCGCAACGTGTCGTCCTGGCGCACCCTTGCTTCAACCCGCTTGATTTTCGGGCTGTAAAACAGATAGTCGACTGTACGATCCGGGCCATTCAGGCCGGGATCGTTGGGGTAGTGGGTCAGCCATTGCGCCCGGTCGATGCCGCTGGCTTCGTTGTTGGTCGGGATCATCGGGTACTTGTCCCACAGCAGATGCAATTCGCTGTCGGCGGAGTAGGGCGTGCGCTGTTCGGCAGGCAGGCGGCGGTACTGGCCGAGCGGCAACAGATTGAAATCGCCGCCGATCAGCCACGGCAGGCCTTGGCTCTCATACTTGTCGAGCACTTTGGCTACGGCGGTCAATTGTGCTTGCGCGGTGTCACCCGGTTGGCTGGAGCGTTCAAGGTGGGTGTTGAATACGGTCAGTTGCCCGCCGTCACTCAGGGGCAGTTTGGTCGCGAGCAGGGCGTCTTTCGGCTGGAACTGGCGGTTGATGAAGTTGGCGGCAGCGACCGGCAATTGCAGGCGTTCGGCGTGTTCGATGCGGTAGCGACTCAGGGTCGCCAGTTGCCGGCCGACGCTGCCGTAAATGTGCGGGTCGGGGACGAATTCGGCCTTCCAGTCGAAGGCACTGACACTGCACGGATACAGGTCAGCGACCCGTTCCTGCAACAGTTTGAGCTGGTTCTGATAGTCGCTGGCCTTGGCGCCGTCATCGAGTTCCTGCAACAGCACCAGATCGGGCTGCTCGTCGCGGATCACTCGCGCCACTTCGTCGAGGCTGAAGGCCATGTCTTCCAGCGTCGGCGCTTCATCATCGCCCTGAGCCAGATCACTCCAGAACACGTAGCGTTTGCCGGCCAGGTATTGCACGTTCCAGGTCATGACTTTCAGCGCCTGGCCCGGCACCAGCGTCGGCGTTGTGGCGGTGCAACTGACCGGCAAGGTTTCGCGGGCGTCGGGGCGCCAGGTCAGGCTGAACAGCAGCCCGCCGATCAGGATGATGGCGAGCACGACAAGCAACAGGGTGTAGCGCAGTAGACGGGTCATGGCTCGGCTTATAGCGTTACAGAAAGTGGCCCCGAGCATACCTGACGGTCGTCTCGAAGCCCAAGTGCAGTGCTGTCAGATGGCTCTGTCACGTTTGTCAGGTAATTCGCTGATCAGCATGAACAGGCGGAACAACACCACACTGGTGAACAGTTGCAGGAAGCTGTGAGCGCTGTCGATCAGAATGGCGATCACAGGATTCTGCGGCTCGGGGTACACCGCCAGTGTCGCGCCTTTGAGCAACCACAGCGGCGTCATCACGCAGAGAATGCACAGCAGGATCCGCCAGAAATGTCCGCGGGTCAGGCGCAGGCTTTCCTTCATCGCCTGCAAAGGCCCCATACCACGCAGTACCAGCAGGTATTCGCCGAACGCGAGCATCACCATCAGCATCAGGCCCGGCAGGAAATACAGCGACAGGCCCAGCAGAATCAGCAAGGTATTGAGCGCCGTGAGCAACGCGAAGCGCGGCCAAAGGGTGGCGGCCATCGCCAGCAGATCGCGGTTGCGCGGCGCCTCGCCACGGCTGCGCGCATCGAGAAAGAGGATCAGTGCGGCGGTGTACAGCGGATACACCAACAGACCAACGACAATGCTGATCGCCGAGATGTTATCCGGCCCGCTGGCGTGATCGACCACTTGTTGCAGGAATGCTTCGAAAATCACCAGCGGCAGGCACAACCGCACGATGCTGCCCAAATGGCGTTTGAAAAAATACAGAGAGTCGCGCAGCACTTCGAGGGCATTCATCAGTCGGTATCGCAGGTCGAAAACAGTGGCTCACTTTAACCGATGATGGCTGGCGCGACACAAACGTAAACATTCGGTAAAGGTCATTGAAACGTTTTGTCGCCGTCTCCATTACAGGAGAGCACCTCGGCCAACGTGGACGAGGGCAATGTTATCCCCTGCAATCTACGAGGTCGCCATGAACAGCGAAGAGCAAACCCTGATCGATGGACTGTTTTCCCGGCTGCAACAGGCCGAAACGGAGGCAGCCCCGCGCGACGCCCAGGCCGAGGCGCGGATCAAGGAACACCTGACCCGCCAACCGGCGGCAGGTTATTTCATGACCCAGGCGATTCTGGTGCAAGAGGCGGCGCTCAAGAGCCTCGACGAGCAGAACAAGCAACTGATTCAGCAAGTCCAGCAGTTGCAGGCCGAGTTGCAAGCGGCCAAGGCGCAGAGTGCCGCACCGGCGCCGAGCGGCGGCGGTGGTTTCCTGTCGAGCATTTTTGGTGGCAGCCCGCGTCCGGCGCCGACCCAGAGCGCCCCAGCCTCGACTGGCGGCTGGCGCGAACCGGCAGCGCAACAGAATTACGCGGCCCCCGCGCCACAACAGAACTTCGGCGCACCACCGCCTAACTATGCGCAACAAGCCGCTCCGGCAGCCGGCAGCAGCTTTCTCGGCGGTGCCTTGAAAACCGCCGCCGGTGTGGCCGGTGGCGTGATGCTGGCGCAGGGCATCAGCAGCCTGTTCCATCACAACCAGCAGCCGGAAGAAATCGTTGAAGTGATCAAGGAAGAGCCGGCGCAGGTCGCCGATCAGAGCAACAACGGTTGGGGCGATGACCAGCGTGTGGCCGATAACGGCTTCTCTGGCAATGACCAGGGCGGCTTCACCGACACCGACTACGGCAACGACAACTCATCGTTCTTCGATGACGACGATTCCTTCGTCTGACTCACCATTCGTCCGGAGCCCCTTGGGGCTTCGGGCCGATTATTCGCGGAACCCTCCTGATGGCTGGCATACTGAGCGCCTTTTTCGGGCCTGGCGCCTGATCCCGCTTCGTGCGCTTGCGCGCCCACAGGAACTCCGGTGAAAAAAATCGCAGTGTTCGCCGACGTGCAGAACCTCTACTACACCGTGCGTCAGGCTTATGGTTGTCACTTCAACTACGCCGCATTGTGGGCCGACATCAGCAAGGACGGGCAGATCGTCGAGGCCTACGCCTATGCGATCGACCGTGGCGACAGCAAGCAGCAGCAGTTCCAGCAGATCCTGCGCAACCTCGGTTTCACCGTGAAGCTCAAGCCCTACATCCAGCGCAGCGACGGCTCGGCCAAGGGCGACTGGGACGTGGGCATCACCCTCGACATCATGGACGCCGCCGACCACGTCGACGAAATCGTCCTGGCTTCCGGTGACGGCGATTTCGACATGCTGCTCGAACGCATCATCAGCAAACACGGCGTGCAAGCGGTCGCCTATGGCGTGCCCGGCCTCACCGCCAACTCGCTGATCCGCGCCGCAAGCCGTTATGTGCCGATCGAAGGCGCACTGTTGTTGAAGAATTGAGCTGTTACTGAAGAATTGATTTGTACGGAGTTGAACCCGGTTTGGAACGCATTGCAGTCATCGACTTTGAAACCACTGGCCTGTCGCCGAACAGCAACTGCCGCGCCACGGAAATCGCTGTGGTCATGCTGGAAAACGGCCGCATCGTCGAGCGTTACCAGAGCCTGATGAACGCCGGCGTACGCGTCCCTGCGTTCATCGAGCAACTGACCGGCATCAGCAACGCCATGCTGCGTACTGCGCCGTCGGCCGAGCAGGTGATGAACGAGGTCAATGAGTTTGTCGGTTGCACGCCGCTGGTCGCGCACAATGCCTCGTTCGACCAGAAGTTCTGGGACTTTGAACTGGGGCGGATCAAGCGCACGCGGTTGCAGAACTTTGCCTGCTCGCTGCTGCTGGCACGGCGGCTGATGCCGGCCGCGCCTAATCATAAGTTGGGTACGCTGACCACGTTTGCGCGCCTGCCGCACACGGGGCAGGCTCACCGGGCCATGGCCGATGCCGAGATGGCGGCGAATCTGATGGCGCATCTGGCGGATGAGTTGCGGCACAAGCACGGCGTCAGTGAGTTATCGCATGACCTGCTGTGCAAACTGCAAAAAGTCCCCGCCGCGAAAGTCAGCGAACACCTGCAGCGCTACCGCTGATCCCCAATCCAGCACAAAACCCCTGTGGGAGCGAGCTTGCTCGCGAATGCGGTGTGTCATTCAACTTCAATGTGACTGATCTACCGCTTTCGCGAGCAAGCTCGCTCCCACAGGGGGCATCATCGTCCTCAGGCTTTGCCGTTGCTTTCGATATGGCCGAGTGGCACGCGTTTTTCGATCGCACTCGACAACACAATCGACGTCTAGTAATTGCCGAAGGCTGCGATCTTTTCGCGTCAGGCCAGACTGGCGAATTGTTGACTATCAACCTTGTCCACCGGCATAAATCCGGTTGTTTTCTTGAAATTCATCGTGTGTACAAAGTTCTTCATCGAATCGGATGGATCGATGCTTTGCATGTTGAGTTTGAATAGCGTCTCGCGTGCAAGCGCGACGCTGAGGATCGGCTGATCTTCGAGATGGCCGGTTGCGGAGTTGAGAAGAGAGTCAACCGCCGTAACAATAACGAGTCGTTCGGGAAGAATACTCAGCAGTTCCTGACCTACGCGCAAAACACAGCTGGATACGTAGTCCTGTAACAACTCATTGAATTTGCTGATTGGCATTTTTTTAACTGACAGTTTTCCACTCTGTAGTAGTGACTTGATTTCTTGAGGGATCACTTTGATGCCGTGTACCGAGAGCGTGCATTCGAGAATGCCAGTTTCGGCAACCGAGAAATTAATTGACGTGCCCAAGTGCGAAATATCCGTGAACGGATCCACTCGCAGGACTGCATCAATTTTCGATTGGGCATTACCAGCGAGTATTCCCAACGCAAGCTCGTGATCTACTTTCCAATCCTGATACTGCGCTTCCCACTCGCTTAATTCTTGAGCTAACTGCTGCGTATCTTTGGCAACCGCTGCTTGAATGGCTAATTCAATTTTTTTGCGTTGCCTGGCCTCAAGTTTCAAGGTGCGCGCAAAGAAACCAGGCTTGTAACTGGATTGTTTTGCCATTGCCTGGTTTTCATGGGTATTGAGCGCTTCGGGTTTGATCGGTGGCAGTTGATTTGCGAATTCACTCCAGTCGATTATCTCGCCACAATCTTTATGCACGGAAAGCAACAAATCTATGTGGTTTTCATAGACCTCAACTTCGTACGCGGCCTGCTCAAGAGCCTCCATTTTTGCGAATTCTTTCTGACGTACCTGCAATTCGCGTTGGCGCCGCTTCGAGTTGCGCTCAGCTCTCCTGGCTGACGCCTGCATCGAGCGTAGGGTTCCCTTCCAAGTCATTTCTGAGTTCCTCTCATTTGTAACGGGGCTTTATTTTTTTAGAAGGCCGGTTCTCGGCATAGTCAGGACATTAGCTGCTGCGTTGGGTGGCGTCCATCGACCAAAAGTCTCGTGTAATCGGGTTGTTTAGTTACGTGTATGGGTTGGCGAAGCATCCTACTGAAGTTTAGGGGGAATCCGTCTTGAGCTCAGATAACCCCGCCGATAACCTCTGTGTGTCGCTGCAAATTCAGCGATCGGGACTGCAAGCCCGCCGATAGTTTGTTAGGAGACCACTGGCAAACCTATAATCGCGTCGCTTCAATTAGCGACTATCGATTTATGGTAGCTGTGTGCGGGAGACCTTCGGGTCTGCCGAGGTCTCCTACTCGGTCTTGCAGACCCGCGCACAGCTGCCACCCATCATCTGCAAGTGATGCGGGCAGCTCCGATGTTCTTAGGAGATTTGTCATGGTCAAAGTCGTCCCCACACACTCAGAAAATTTCGGTTCAGCAATCACTCATGAGCCGCTCATAAAGCCCCAATTGTTCATCCGTCATCACATTCAACTGCGGGCTACTCTGCAACATGCGGAGGCTTGGTTCTGTGCCCGAGACATCGGTCGTCTCATGGGGCTGGAAATCAATGCGCGGCAAGTTCTCAAGCTGGATGAGGATCAGCGGCGGATGATGCGTCTGTCAGGTAATGATGGCGCTCAAGAGTTTTTGATGTTGAGCGAGTCAGGGGTTTACGCAATGCTGGTTTATCACTATTCCCCAGAGAACCGTCATCTGCGTCGTTGGCTGACTCACGAGATTGTGCCAATGCTTCGTCAGAGTTCGAAGTCAGTTCCAGACCCACATTTGCGCTTGATCATGTGTGCCGGGGAAACGTTGAGGCTTCTGCATTGGCGTAATGAGCCATGGATACGCATGCGAGACATGCCGTACATGTTGACTCAGGAAGGGGCCAGCTACAGATGAAGACCGCTAGTTGTTTCAGGATGGAAAGTTGATTTTTGATCGGGTGAATGAGCTATGAACCTGCTCGCGATGACGGTGTGTCAGCCAAAATTTGTATCGACTGATACACCGCTTTCGCGAGCAGGCTCGCTCCCACAGGGGGCATCATCGTCCTCAGGATTTGCCGTTGCCTTCGATCTGGCCTAACGGCACACGCTTTTCGATCGCGCTCGACAACACAATCGAGGTCTTGCTGAAGCCAAACTTCGCCACCCGATTGATCAACTCCTCAAGCTCCGTCATCGACCCCACCGCGGCCTTCATCATCACGCACGGATCGCCCGTGACTCGAAAGCATTCGGTCAGTTGCGGGATTTTCACCAGTTCGTCGTAGACCTTCTGGCTGCCGTTCTGGTGCAGACGTAATTCGATCATGCATTGGATCGGCAGGCCGATTTTCGATAGGTCGATTTTCGCCTCATAGCCGGTGATCACCCCGGATGCCTCAAGTTTGGCCACGCGCTCTGCCACCGCCGGGGCGGAGAGGTTAACTTTGCGCGCCAGATCGGCGTAGGACGCACGGCCGTTTTCAAGCAGGGCGCTGAGCAGCATGCGGTCGTATTTGTCCAAGGCCGGACTCCTGAAAATGCCAGACTTTCGAAATCCCGGTTTATTCCGATGATCTCCGTTCTTTCAAAAGTGTACCTGCGCTATAAACAGGTTTTGTAACTTATTTTTGCTCGTCAGCCTTTCTAGAATAATCCATCCCCTGACTCAGACTTTCGAGCTGCCCATGCCTGCCTTGCGCCGTTTTTCCTTGCCGCTGATCGCCGCGTTTTTCGCGTTGTATGTGATTTGGGGATCGACCTATCTGGTGATCCGAATTGGCGTCGAATACTGGCCGCCGCTGATGCTCGGCGGGGTGCGCTTCGTGATCGCCGGCAGCCTGATGTACGCCTTCCTGCGCTGGCGCGGGGCGCCGGCGCCGACCTGGGCGCAGTGGAAAGCGGCAGGGATCATAGGGATTTTGCTGCTCAGTTTCGGTAATGGCGCGGTGAGCGTGGCCGAGCACACGGGCGTGGCTTCCGGTGTTGCAGCATTGGCGGTGGCGACGGTGCCATTGTTCACCTTGCTCTGTGGATATTTCTGGGGCGCGCGTAATACGCGTCTTGAGTGGGCCGGGGTGGCGTTGGGGATTGTTGGTATTGCCATGCTCAACATGGGCTCGAACCTGCAATCGAGTCCGCTGGGCGCAGCATTGCTGATTTTCGCGGCGGCAACCTGGGCGTTCGGTTCGGTGTGGAGCAGACATTTGCCGTTGCCACAGGGCGCGATGGCCAGTGCGGTGGAAATGCTGGTCGGCGGTGTGGTGTTGCTGATCGGCAGCGCTGTCAGCGGCGAGCATCTGCAAGCCATGCCACCGGTTGAAGGCTGGCTGGCGCTGGCGTACCTGATCTTCTTCGGCTCGATCATCGCCTTCAATTCCTACATGTACCTGCTCAAGCACGTGCGTCCGGCGGCGGCGACCAGTTATGCCTACGTCAACCCGGCGGTCGCGGTGTTGCTGGGGATTGTGTTTGTCGGCGAGACCATCGGCATCGAAGAAGCGCTGGCGATGCTGGTGATCATCAGCGCGGTGGTGTTGATCGGACTGCCGCAGTGGCGCCGTCCGGCACAGCCGCCAGTCGTGGCGCCGACAGCCGTTCCCACAGAAACGCGTACGAATTAGGGTAAACTGCGCGGCATTGCATGCCTGCGTTATTTTTTCCTACGGTACTCCCATGACTTTCGCCACCCTTGGCCTGATCGAACCCTTGCTGCGCTCCCTCGAGACGCTCGGCTACCAGACCCCGACGCCGGTTCAGGCGCAAGCCATTCCGGCCGTGCTGGCCGGTCGTGACTTGATGGCAGCCGCTCAGACCGGCACTGGCAAAACCGCCGGTTTCGCCTTGCCACTGCTGCAGTTGTTGGCCATGGAAGGGCCGAAAGTCGCTGCCAACTCGGCGCGTGCACTGATTCTGGTGCCGACCCGTGAGCTGGCCGAGCAGGTTCATGAGTCTGTGCGTCAGTACGCCGAAAACCTGCCGCTGCGTACCTATGCGGTTTACGGCGGCGTCAGCATCAATCCGCAGATGATGAAGCTGCGCGGCGGCGTCGATGTGCTGGTCGCCACGCCCGGTCGCCTGATCGACCTGTTCCGCCAGAACGCGCTGAAACTCGATCAACTGCAAACGCTGGTGCTGGATGAAGCCGACCGTATGCTCGACCTGGGCTTCTCTGAAGAACTGGCGAACATTTATCGCATGCTGCCGAAAAAGCGCCAGACCCTGCTGTTCTCTGCGACATTCTCCGATGACATCCGCCTGCTGGCCGGGCAGATGCTCAACGATCCGCTGACCGTCGAAGTCAGCCCGCGCAACGTCGCCGCCAATACGGTCAAGCAGTGGATCGTCACGGTGGACAAGAAGCGCAAGGCCGAACTGTTCGTGCACCTGATGCGCAAGAACAAGTGGAAGCAGGTGCTGGTGTTCGCCAAGACCCGTAACGGTGTGGATGCGCTGGTGGAAAAACTCCAGGGCCTGGGCGTGAATGCCGACGGTATCCATGGTGATAAACCTCAGGCGACCCGTCAGCGTGCGCTGGATCGTTTCAAGCTCAGTGAAGTGCAGATTCTGGTGGCAACTGACGTTGCGGCGCGGGGCCTGGATATCGAAGATCTGCCGCTGGTGATCAACTTCGATCTGCCGATCGTGGCTGAAGACTACATTCACCGTATCGGCCGCACGGGTCGTGCTGGCGCGACGGGCGAGGCTATCTCGCTGGTGTGCGCGGATGAAGTGAACATGTTGTCGGCGATTGAAATGCTGACGCGCCAGACCTTGAAACGTCAGAACGAGCCAGATTTCGAACCGGAGCACCGCGTGCCGGACACCGATGCCAGCGGTCAGGTGATCAAGAAGCCGAAAAAACCGAAGAAGCCGAAGGCTTCCGGTGGTGGCGGCAAGCGCAATCTGGGCAAGTGGGTCGACAGTGGCGAAACGCAGGCGCCGGAGCCTTCGGTCAAGCCTGTGCGTAAAGTGCCTGTGTTCAATACCGGGCCGCGTAAGCGTAAGCCTTAAAGTCAAAAGCCCCTCACCCTAACCCACTCCCAGAGGGAGAGGGGACTGATTGGGGGATATTCGGGAATTACGCCGACCTGATCCGACTGTTGTGAATCTACAATCGACAGAGCTTCGCCAGACACCTCGGTCGGTTGGCCGAATCCATAATCGACTCGGTGTTTCAGGTCGATGTTGGACGCCAGACACCTCGGTCGGCTCCCTCTCCCTCTGGGAGAGGGCTGGGGTGAGGGTTTAGCTTTTCAGCCACTGCACAATTCCCAACCCGGCCGCCCGGCCACTGGCAAAACACCCCGTCAGCAAATACCCGCCCGTCGGCGCTTCCCAGTCAAGCATCTCGCCCGCGCAGAACACCCCCGGCAACGCCTTGATCATCAAGCGTTCGTCCATCGCCTCGAACGTCACGCCCCCGGCACTGCTAATCGCCTCGTCCAATGGCCGCGTTTTGACCAGAGTCAGCGGCAACGCCTTGATCGCCCGCGCCAACAGCGCCGGATCAGCAAACGTCGCCGCATCAGTCAACTCGCGCAACAACGCCGCTTTCACCCCATCAATCCCGACCTGACTGTGCAGATGCTTGGCCATCGACCGCGAACCGCGTGGTTTGCTCAACGCTGCCTGCAATTTATCCACAGGTCGGCCGGGCAACAGATCAATGTGAACAACCGCCGCGCCATGCTGATTGATCGCCTCACGAATCGGCGCCGACAGCGCATAAATCAGACTGCCTTCAATGCCGGTCGCGGTGATCACGCATTCGCCCAAACGCGGTACATCGTCGTTCAAACCGATGGCGATATTTTTCAGCGGTGCGCCGGCGAATTTGCTCACCATCAAATCGCTCCAGGCCTGCACCTCGAAGCCGCAATTGCTCGGTTGCAACGGCGCCAGTCCTACACCGCGTTGCTCCAGGGCGAGCATCCACGCACCGTCGGAACCGAGGCGCGACCAACTGCCGCCGCCGAGGGCAAGCAGCGTGGCATCGGGTTTGACGGTGATTTCACCTTCCGGGCTGTCGATGCGCAGCGCGCCATGTGCATCCCAACCGAGCCAGCGATGGCGGGTGTGGATAACGACGCCGCTGTCGCGCAGACGTTTGAGCCAGGCGCGCAGTAGCGGGGCCGCTTTCATATCAGTGGGGAACACCCGGCCGGAGCTGCCGACAAAGGTTTCGATGCCCAGGTCGTGAATCCATTTACACAACGCATCGGCATCGAAACCGCGCAGCAGCGGGGCGATTTGCGGGGCGCGCTCGGCGTAGCGTGAAAGGAACGCCGGGTAGGCTTCGGAGTGGGTGATGTTCATGCCGCCGACGCCAGCGAGCAGGAACTTGCGGCCCACCGAGGGCATGCCGTCGTAGAGGTCGACGCGGATTCCGGCCTGGCTCAGCACTTCGGCAGCCATCAGGCCGGCGGGGCCACCGCCGATGATGGCGACGTGAGCGGGGGAGGAGGCGGAGTTCTGGGTCATGGTGAGCGCTGCGGTATGGCGGGATAAGCCGCGCATTCTAACAGCGCAAACCAATGTGGGAGATCCCTGTGGGAGCGAGCCTGCTCGCGAAAGCGGTGGGTCAGTCAGTTAAATGTTGAGTGCTCCGACGCCTTCGCGAGCAGGTCGAATCGTCGCACCGTCGCTCCCACAGGGGGATTTTGGTGAACTCAGTATCTGGTTAAAAAATAGCCAGTGTTCTGTAGGTCGCAGTAGGTATGGCCTGCAGGGCGTTCCACTCAGGTTATCCACAGGCAGTTCCACAGCGATTGTGGGTAACGCAGCACAACTCAATGACAACCGTATGACTGCCAGACCCGTTGCGCGCTGTGATGGAGGATGCCGTGGCGGCGGGCGAGGGCGTGGCGGTCCTTGCTGTAGCCGCCGCCAATTACGCCCATCACCGGAATGTCGCGGCCCAGGCAATGGCGCATCACGCTTTCGTCGCGGGCGGCGACGCCTTCGTCCGTCAGTTGTAGATAACCGAGGGCATCGTCCTTGTGTACATCGACCCCGGCGTCATACAGCACCAGGTCCGGTTGATACAGCGGCAGCAGATAATTGAGTGTGTCGTCGACCACTTTCAAATAATCAGCGTCGCCCATGCCCTTGGGCAGCGGGATATCCCAGTCACTTTCCGCCTTGCGTGCAGGAAAATTCTTCTCGCAATGCAGGGAAACCGTAATCGCCTCCGGCGTGTCATGCAGGATTCGCGCGGTGCCGTCGCCCTGATGCACGTCGCAGTCGAAGATCAGCACGCGATTCACCCGGCCGCTTTGCAGCAGGTAATGGCTGATGATCGCCAGGTCATTGAAGATGCAGAAGCCTGCCGGGTAGTCGTAGTGCGCATGGTGGGTGCCGCCGGCCAAGTGACAGGCCAGGCCATGTTCTAGGGCTTTTTCCGCCGCCAGAATCGAACCGCCGACCGCCCGTACCGTGCGCCGCACCAAGGCTTCGTTCCACGGCAGACCCAGACGCCGTTGGTCTTCGCGGGACAACTCGCCGCTCATATAGCGTTCGATATACGCACGGTCATGGGCGAGGGCGAGGATGTCGTTGGGGCAGATTTCCGGGCGCAGCAGATCAGCGTCGCGGGTCAAACCGCTGTCGACCAGGTGATCGCGCAGCAGACGAAACTTGTCCATCGGGAAGCGGTGATCCGCCGGAAACTCGGGGCTGTAGTCTTCGTGGTAGATCAGCGGCAGTGGCATGGCGGTTTCATGTAGGAACGTAGGAAAGAGTGAAGGATCCTACCAGCGATGTAGACTTGCGGCATGGAAACGGAGGGGCATGATGGAGCCGATACTGGAACTTGAAAGCGCGCGCTTGCTGATGCGTCAGTGGCAGGACGAGGATTTGCCGGCATTTGCCGCGATGTGCGCCGATCCTCAAGTGATGCGCTACTTCCCGACACCATTGAGCCGACTGGAAAGCGCTTCGATGATTGGTCGCGTGCGCGGGCATTTCGCCGAGCACGGTTTCGGCTTGTGGGCGCTGGAGCGCAAGGACAGTGGCGAATTTATTGGTTTCACCGGGCTCGGCGTGGTTGGTTTCGATGCACCGTTCACGCCTGCGGTGGAAATCGGCTGGCGCCTGGCCAAGGAACACTGGGGCCTGGGTTACGCCAGCGAGGCCGCGTGGACTGCTCTGCGCTGCGGCTTTGATCGGTTGGCGCTAAAGGAAATTGTCTCCTTCACCGCGCAATCCAATCTGCCCTCAGAGAAAGTCATGCAGGCGATCGGCATGCATCACGCCCCGGAAGATGATTTTGATCACCCCAAGCTTGCGGTCGATCATCCGCTAAGACGGCATCTGCTGTACCGCATTACTCGGGAACAATGGCTGCAAACCTTGCATGGATAAGCCGACACGGACGTTTACAATGGCCGCCATATCATTGGCCCGCGCCAGAATCTGAATCGGCCGCCGCAGCCAAGACTGCGCGCCATAGTGCTTTGTGTGAGGAGAGTCTGAATGAGCCAAGTGTTGGAAGATCTGGTCGACTTGCTGACCCTGGAACCGATCGAAGAAAACCTGTTCCGTGGCCGTAGCCAGGACCTGGGTTTCCGTCAGTTGTTCGGTGGCCAGGTGCTCGGCCAGTCGCTGTCGGCGGCCAGTCAGACCGTTGAAGAGGCGCGCCACGTGCATTCGATGCACGGCTATTTCCTGCGTCCGGGCGATGCCAAGTTGCCAGTGGTCTACTCGGTTGATCGCGTGCGCGATGGCGGCAGTTTCAGCACTCGCCGCGTCACGGCGATCCAGAAGGGCCATCCGATCTTCACCTGCAGCGCTTCGTTTCAATACGACGAGGCAGGCTTCGAGCACCAGAGCCAGATGCCGGTGGTGGTCGGCCCGGAAAATCTGCCGTCGGAGCTGGAATTGACCCAGCAACGCGCGCACCTGATCCCGGAACACATGCGTGAAAAACTGCTGTGCCCGAAACCGATCGAAGTGCGCCCGGTCACCGAAAAGGACCCGTACAACCCGCAGCCGGCCGATCCGGTCAAATATGTGTGGTTCCGCGCCGACGGCGCATTGGCCGACATCCCGGCGCTGCACAAATACTTGTTGGCGTACGCCTCGGACTTCGGTTTGTTGACCACCTCAATGCTGCCCCACGGCAAATCGGTCTGGCAGAAAGACATGCAGGTCGCCAGCCTTGATCATGCGCTGTGGTTCCACAACGATCTGCGCGCCGATGACTGGTTGCTCTACGCAATGGACAGTCCGTGGGCCGGCAATTCCCGTGGATTCTCCCGTGGCAGCGTGTACAACCGCGCCGGGCAACTGGTCGCTTCGGTGACGCAGGAAGGCCTGATCCGCCATCGCAAGGACTGGGCATGAGTCTGAAAGAGGTCAAGCACTGGGTGTTCGATATGGACGGCACGTTGACCGTCGCCGTGCATGATTTTGCGGCGATTCGCGTGGCGCTGGCGATTCCGCCGGAGGACGACATCCTCACTCATCTCGCCGCGTTGCCGGCGGATGAAGCGGCGGCGAAACACGCTTGGCTGCTGGAACATGAAAGGGATCTGGCACTGGGTTCGACCCCGGCCACCGGAGCGGTGGAGCTGGTGCGTGATCTGCACGCACGCGGTTATCGCCTCGGCATCCTCACCCGCAACGCGCGGGAACTGGCGCATGTGACGCTGCAAGCGATTGGCCTCGCCGACTGCTTTGCGGTGGACGATGTGTTGGGCCGCGATGAAGCGCCGCCGAAGCCGCATCCGGGTGGTTTGCTGAAACTGGCAAACGCCTGGGACGTGCCGGCCAGCGCGATGGTCATGGTCGGTGATTACCGCTTTGATCTGGATTGCGGACGAGCGGCGGGGGCGCGCACGGTGTTGGTGAATTTGCCGGAAAACCCTTGGCCGGAGTTGACCGATTGGCATGCGAAGGATTGTGTCGAGTTGCGGCGGATGCTTCTGGCCTGAAATCTTTGCTGCCTGAGCTGGCCTCTTCGCGAGCAAGCTCACTCCTACAATTGGAATGCGTTCCCCTGTAGGAGTGAGCCTGCTCGCGATGGCGTCAGATCAATCAGCACAAAACTTATTCGAACAACGCCTTCTGCCCCTCCGGCGAGGTCAGCATCCCATCGCCGTTATGCCCGACCCCGGGCACTTCAACCAGCCGCTGATTCACCCCTTCCGGATGCCGCCGCAGCAAATAGCCGAAGTATAACTTCCCACGCTCCAGGCGATACGCACCTTGCGCCTCGGCTTCACAGCGCTTGTCCAACGCTGGATGCTTGGGATCGACGTCCTGCTGTCCAAGCAGATAAATCACCTCGCGCTTGATGTAACTGCTCTCAAGCTGCAACGGCGTTTGCCCACCGGCGTACACCGGCATGTCTGACAGACCGTACTTCCAGCGATTGAAACCCGCGCATTTGGCGTGATCGAACGCCACCGGCCGTTGTTCATTGAAGTAGGCATACGATGACGGGTTGGCGACCACGTAGCGCAAGCGAATGCCGTTGGCCTTCAGCGCAGGCTGATCCTTGGCCAGCAGGGCATAGCGCTGCACCACCTGGCCACCGCCAGAATGACCGAAGATCACGATCTGCTTCACGTCGGGAAACTGTTTGCGGTCGCTGATCCGTCCGATGATCTCATCAAGTGCGGCGTAGGAACTCAACGGGTTCGGCCCTGTGGATAAGCCGCCGCCCATCCACTCGTTGCCTTGCCAGCGCAGCAACGTGGCGGGGAGTGAGTACAGCGCGACATCGCTTTCATTGAGGAACTGCGGCGCGATTACCAGCGTGTGGGCACTTTGTCCCGCCAGCTCGGCGGCGCTCTCGGCGCTTTTGCGATAGGTTTCCGAGTTGCGCAACCGGCCATGAATGACGATCAGCACCCGTTCGATCTTCTCCGGCGCAGGACCAATGCCGACTGCCATTTCCCCGGCCTTGAGTTGCAAACGACCGGGGCTGATCGCATCGACACCGGCGGCTTGCGCAGTGCTGCCAACGATCAGTAACGCCAAAAGCCATTTATGCATTTACAGGTTTTTCGCCGCTAAGGTATCGCACTGGCCGACCTGGCCCTGCGCGAATCCGGTTTTGAACCAGCGCACCCTTTGCGCCGACGTACCGTGTGTGAACGAGTCTGGCACCACACGGCCCTGACCCTGTTGTTGCAGGCGATCATCACCGATGGCGTTGGCCGCATTCAAGGCCTCTTCGATATCGCCCGGTTCCAGCCAGTTCAAACGCTTCTGCGCACTGTAGGCCCAGACGCCGGCGAGGCAGTCGGCCTGCAATTCCTGACGCACCAGCAAACCGCCGTCGCCTTCCATCTGCCGACCTTGCTGGCGAGCTGTCTGAATTTTCGCCGAGACGCCGAGAAGCGTCTGCACATGATGTCCGACTTCATGCGCGATCACGTAGGCCTGGGCGAAGTCACCGGCCGCTTTGAAGCGTTGCGACATTTCCTGGAAGAACGCCATGTCCAGGTAGACCTTCTGATCCGCCGGGCAATAGAACGGGCCAGTGGCCGAGGTTGCCAGACCGCAGGCGGAGTTGACCCGGTTGCTGAACAGCACCAGGGTCGGGTCCTTATATTGGCGCCCGGCCTGTTGGAAAATCGCGCCCCAGGTGTCTTCGGTATCGCCAAGGATCGAGCGAACGAATTCGGCCTGTTCATCGTTCGCCGGCGGGGCCTGACGGGTTTGCGAGGTTGGCGCCGATTGTTGGGTGGATTGCCCGGCGAGCTGACCGAGGATCTGCATTGGGTCCTGGCCGGTGATCCAGCCGATACCGACGATCAGCAGGATGGCCCCCAGGCTCAGGCCTTTGCCGCCGCCGAAGCGCATGCCGCCACCGCCACCGCCGGCATCATCACCACGGGCATCGACGACGTTGTCACTGCGTCGGCCTTTTTTCCATAGCATGTGGGAATCCTCTGTGTGTATCGGGTGGTGATGAGTGTTGCTGTTGTGTGAGTGTGGCGCCAGTCCGGTCGTCCGTCTATTGGCCACACGCAAACAGGCCCGGTCTCGTGCTGAAGAGGTAGGGCCTGTTATTGACGGTCTGGCACGCGGTAAATTCAATCCCGCGCAGGATTTCTATCGCTGGATTATCAATCAGCGATCAAAGGCATCCCATTCAGGGGCGAAATCCGGGCTGACCTGACGTTGGTTTTTCGGCAGTGCTGCAATCAATGCGCGGTCTTCATCATCCAGTTCAACTTTCAGCGATGCGAGGTTGGCCAGTTGATTGGCCCGGCTGCTGGCCTTGGGAATCGCCGCGACGTTGGGCTGATCAAGCAACCATTTCAACGCTACTTGGGTCGGCAACACGCCATGTTTGTTGGCGATCTGTTGAATCTGTGGGATGTCTGAGACCTTGTTGCGCGCCAGCGGGGTGTAGGCCGTTAGTGCCATGTCGTGTTGACGGGCGTAGTCGAACAGGGCGTTTTGGCCGAGCAGGACGTGGTATTCGACCTGAATCGCTGACAGACCGATGCCGTATTCCTCGACGACTTTGCGCAGCAACGGCAGCGGAAAATTCGCCACGCCGATGTTGCGCGCCAGGCCTTGCTCCTTGAAGGAGGCCAGCGTGGCGAGGGTGCTTGGCAAATCCCAGTCGGTGGTCGGCCAATGGATCATGAACAAGTCGACGTAGTCGCTGCGCAACGCGGTAAGGCTGCGGTCCATGGAATGGCGCATCGCGTCGGGTTGCAGCTGATCCCACCAGACTTTGGTGGTGACGTGAATTTGCTCGCGCGGTGTCGGGGTATTCGCCAGTGCTTGTCCGACGGCTTCCTCGTTGTTGTAGGCCGCCGCTGTGTCGATGTGTCGATATCCCAATTCCAGCGCTTGCTCCACGGCGCGAGTGCATTCGTCGCCGAGCAGCGGCCAGGTGCCGAGGCCGAGTTTCGGCATGTTCAAACCTTGGGCATTAACGATGTGCTGCATGGTCGATCTCCTGTTCGAAAGCAGTCATACCGGCGATATGCCGGGCGGCGATGTAACCGAAAGTCAGCGCCGGGCCGATGTTGATACCGCCCGCCGGGTAGTGGCCGCCCATGATGCTGGCCATGTCGCCACCGGCTGCGTAGAGGCCGGCGATGGGCTGTTCGTGGGCATCCAGTACTTGCGCGTGCGGGTTGACCTTGAGCCCGGCGAAGGTGCCGAAGCAGCCCGGCTGGACTTTCACGGCGTAGAACGGGCCAGTGTCTATTGGGGCAACGCAGGGGTTGGGCAGGTTCGCCGGATCACCCTGTTTGCGGTTGTAGGGTGTTGCGCCGCGACCGAACAACGGGTCTTCGCCGTGGCGGGCATGGCGGTTGTAGTTATCCACAGTCTGGCGCAACCCGCTCGGGTCGATGCCGCAGGCGAGGGCCAATTCTTCAATACTGTTGCCGCTTTTCAGATAGCCGCTGCGGATAAAATCTGACACTGGCAGCGGAAATGGCCGCGATATGCCCAGTCCATAACGCCGTTGAAAGGCGCGCGTGCAGATCAGCCATGAGGCGACTTCTTCACCTTCCGGCGCAGCAGCGACCATGGCGCTGACGTAGTCGTAATAACCGTTGGCTTCGTTGACGAAACGCTGGCCGTTGCGCAGAACCCCGATGATCCCGGGTTTGCCGCGCTCAATGATGTGTGGGAAATGGCCGATGCTGCCGTCGGAATGTGGCACTTGCGACACAGGCGCCCACGCCACGGGCGAAGCGACATCGGCATTGACCCGTGCGCCGACACTTTCGCCCAGGCGCAAACCACCGCCGTCGACGGCCAGCGGCGGCAGCGCCCAATGCTCGTGACCGGTCGGCGTGCGCGGGAACAGGGCTTTGCGCCGCTCGATGTCATTGGCAAAACCACCGGCGGCGAGCAATACGGCTTTGCGTGCATGAATGCGGATCGAGCCTTTGTCTGTTTTGACCACAGCGCCCGAGACGCGAGCGCCTTCACGCAGCAACGCTGTCACGGGTGCCGATTCCCAGAGCAACACGCCGAGGTCTTCGGCGGATTTTGCCAATCGTGCAATCAACGCCACGCCATTGACCAATTGCATGGCCCGGCCATGGATCGCGAGATCTAGCAAATGTCGGGTAAAGCGCCGGGTGACATGCCATGCGGCTTTCAGTGAACGGGTCAGATTGAGGAACGCCGACAGATCGGCGCCGGCCATGATCGGCATGCCCATGAAGGACGTTTCGCGCATCGTTGTACGAAGGCGCTTGAGCAAGCGTCCGACCTTGCGTCCATCGTAAGGCGCGGCGATGACCGAGCGGCCACCAGTGCCAGCACCCGGCGTGTCGCCATGAATGTCGGCAATGGCATTGCCGTCGGCAAATTGCAGCGCAGTGTGTTGCTCGAAAAACGCGACCATGCGCGGTCCCGCTTCAAGGAAAGCGTCGATCATCGCCGGGTCGAAGTGCTCGCCCAGTTCATGGCGCAAATAGGTGCGCGGTTGTTCGATGTCTTCGATGATCCCGGCCCGACGCGCCAGTGGATTGCACGGCACCCACGCCCAGCCACCCGACCAGGCAGTGGCGCCACCGAACACCGGATCTTTCTCGACAACGATGACTTTCAAACCATGCCACGCGGCAGTCACGGCGGCCGACAAACCGGCGGCACCGGAACCGACGACCAATACGTCGCAGTCGATATCAGGATGTTCGGCAGACATCAAACAACGCTCCGGCAGTAAGTTATTTTTGGAATTTGATTCCAGAAAATAACCAGTGTCGTGACGACTCGACAAGCCTTTAACCCATAAAATGGGCGGTTATCGAACGGCCGGTTCCAGATTTCGCTTTGCCGTCAATGTCTTCTAGAATCAGCAAAATTTCTTTGGACGTCCCCATGGCCGGCAGTCAAATCGAACGGGTTTTCAGCGTGCTGGAAAGCCTCACCAGTGATCCGCGCGGGCTGCCGATGCAGACGCTCGCCGAGCAGCTGGATATCCCCAAGAGTGCAACACACCGCTTGCTCGCCGAGCTGATTCGGTTGGGCTACGTACGGCAGAATGCGGAAACGTTGCGCTATCACTTGTCGACCAAACTGGTCGCTATGGGCTTTCAATACCTGTCGAGCTGCGGTGCCGATATCGTCCAGCCAGTACTCGACCGACTGGCGCAGGAAACCGGCGAACTGGTGCGTTTGGGCGTGATCGATGGCGAGCGCCAGACCTGGATTGCCAAGGCACAAGGCGCGCGCACCGGTCTGCGTTATGACCCGGACATGGGCCGCGATGCGCCGCTGTTCTACACCGCCTCCGGGCATGCGTGGCTGGCGTGCATGAGCGACGCCGAGGCGCTGTCACTGGTCGAGCGGCAGGCGGCGGAGGTGCCGGTGGGGATCGGGCCGAATGCGCCGCGTTCAAATATCGAGTTGCTGGAACGGCTGCGTCTGGCTCGTGAGCAGGGTTATGCCTGGGTTGAGGAGAGTTCGGCCGTGGGGACTTCGGCGATTGCAGCGGTGGTGAGGCATCCAACGGATGGTCGGGTGATCGGTGTACTGAGTATTGCCGGTCCCAGTGCGCGGATGCCGGGGGCGCGGTTGCATGAGCTGGCACCGTTGCTTCTGCAGTTTGCTAAGGAGATGTCGGCGGCCAGCCTGGCCTCCGAACTGTTTGTCTAATTCGAATTCACAGAGATCCCGTGTGGGAGCGAGCCTGCTCGCGAAAGCGTTCTGTCAGTCAGCATTGATGTTGCTTGACACGGCGCCTTCGCGAGCAGGCTCGCTCCCACATTTGATTTGGGTTGTTCATGGAAATTGTGCGGTGTTCGCACGGTTTTAGGATGGATGGGTGTTTGATTCTGGAACTCGGTTCTAAATTGTTGCTGGAGTGATATTCCAACAACAATCACAAAAGGACCGCACCTTGAATTCGCCCCTTCGAATCGCCCTGATCGGCGCCGGCAACATGGGCCAGCAACATTATCGGCATCTGCAAACCCTCAACGAAGCAACGCTGTGCGCGGTGGCGGATCCCGGGTCGCAAGCAGCAGGGCTTGCGGCGGAATGGGGTGTAAGGCATTTCGCTGATCATCGTCAGATGCTGGAGCAAATCCGGCCAGACGCGGTGATCGTCGCCAATCCGAATAATCAACACGTCAGCACGGCACTCGATTGTCTGGCGGCGGGCGTGCCGGTGCTTCTGGAGAAGCCGGTCGGCGTGCACCTGGATGAAGTGCGCGAACTGGTTGCGGTGGTCAAAAGCAGCGGCGTGCCGGTGCTGGTCGGCCATCATCGGCGCCACAACCCGCTGATCGTTCGCGCTCATGAGCTGGTGCAGAGCGGGGCGCTTGGACGGCTGATCACGGTGACCGCACTGTTCCAGTTGCGCAAACCGGACAGTTATTTCGAGATCCCGTGGCGCCGTGAACCGGGCGCCGGGATGTTGCTGACCAACCTGATTCACGATCTCGATCTATTACGGCATCTGTGCGGTGAAGTGCGCTCGGTACAAGCGATCACCGACAACGCCGTGCGCGGTTTCGCCAACGAAGACAGTGCGGCGGTGTTGCTGCAATTCGAAGGCGGCACACTGGGCACATTGAGCGGTTCCGACGCGGTCGCCGCGCCGTGGAGTTGGGAGCTGGATTCCGGCGAGAACCCGGTGTATCCACGTCAGGCCGATCAGCCGTGCTATCTGCTGGCCGGGACCGCCGGTGCCTTGAGCATTCCGCAGCTTAAGCGTTGGCACTATGGCTCTGAGCAGGTCGACGCCGGTTGGCATGAGCCCTTGTTGATGGTCGAAGAATCCTACGGCGGTGACGACGCTTTACGCTTGCAGTTACTGCATTTCGTACGCGTGGCGCGGCGTGAAGTCGAGCCGCTGGTGAGTGCGGCCGATGCTGCGCGCACTTTGGCGCTGATCGAAGCGATTCGCGAGGCCGCCGCCACCGGCCGTGCCTGCACCCCTGCGCTGATTGAGGCTTGAACATGAACGAACGAATCCTGTCTCTGGCCAGCCTCACTGTGCTGGAGTTGTCGCCACCGCAAATGGTCGAAGTGGCGGCATGTGCTGGTTACAGCCATGTCGGCCTGCGCCTGGAACCGGCGACGCCCGAGGAGCATCATTTCCCTTTGGTCGCCGATGCTGAATTGCGCCGTCAGACTTTGCAGCGGCTGCGCGACACCGGTATCCGCGTGCTCGACGTGGAAATCCTGCGTCTGAAGCCGCAAACCGACGTCGCCGATTTCGAGAAACTTCTTACGGTCGGTGCGGAATTTGGCGCTACCGAATTGCTGGTCGCCGGTAACGATCCTGATGAACAGCGGCTCACCGATAACTTTGCGGCGCTTTGCGATCTGGCCGCGCCTTACGGGCTGCACCCGCATCTGGAGTTCATGCCCTGGACTGATGCGCGCAACCTCGAACAAGCGCTGCGAATGGTCGAAAACGCTGATCGGGAAAACGCTGCGGTGCTGGTCGATGCGTTCCACTTTGATCGTTCGGCGTCACGCTTGGAGGATCTGGCTGGAGTGCCAGTGTCGCGTCTGCGTTATGCGCAATTATGTGATGTAGCGGGGCCGAGGCCGTCAGACATGGCCGAGATCTTGCGTCAGGCGCGCAACGAGCGGCGGTTTCCCGGCGAGGGTGATTGCGATCTGCTCGGGTTGCTGCGAGCGCTGCCGACTAATATTCCACTGAGTCTGGAAATTCCCACGGTAAAACTGCTCGAGCAGGGCGTGAGCGGATTGGAGCGAGCGCAGATGGCGATCGACAGGACGCGGGAATTGTTGGCGCGACTGTGAGTCTTTTTTGTGGCGAGGGAGCTTGCTCCCAGTGGACTGCGTAGCCGTCCCGGATCGGTAACCGCTGCGCGATCTCCTTCGCCACCGTATTGTTGTTCAAACAGGGATAACCAATGACTGTCAGCACCCCGCTCTCCGGTGTCAACCAACCCTTCAAGGGGATCTTGCTGATTGTCGTGGCAACCTTCCTGTTCTCCAGTCACGACGCATTGTCGAAATACCTGTCCGGTTTTTATCCGATCGTGATGGTGGTCTGGGCGCGCTATCTGGTGCACACACTGCTGATGGCGGGGATTTTTCTGCCGCAATCCGGGTTGCGTGTGCTGCGCACCAAGAAGCCGTTATGGCAATTGGTTCGGGCACTGTGCCTGCTCGGCACCAGCCTGTTCTTCACCACCGCGTTGTTGTACATCCCGTTGGCGGAAGCCACGGCGGTCAACTTTCTTGCGCCAGTGTTGGTGACCGCATTGTCGGTGCCGCTGCTCAAGGAGCGAGTGACCCGAGGTCAATGGATCGCGGTGATCTGCGGCTTTATCGGCGTGCTGATCATCGTCCATCCCGGCGGTGAGTTGTTCACTCCGGCGGTCTTGCTGCCGTTCTGCTCGGCGCTGTTTTTCTGCTTCTATCAACTGCTGACCCGCAAGCTCGCCGAGGTGGACAGCCCGACCACCAGCAACTTCTTTGCCGGGTTATGCAACACGCTGGTGATGAGTGCACTGGTGCCGTTCTTCTGGCAGGTGCCGACGTTGACCCATGCCGGGTTGATGCTGGCGCTGGGCAGTTGCGGGATGACCGCGCATTTGTTTCTGACCCAGGCGTTCCGCCATGCCGCGCCGGCACTGCTGGCGCCGTTCGGTTATTGCCAGATTGTGTTTGCCGGGTTGTTGGGCTGGCTGCTGTTCAATCACACGCCGAGTCTGCTGACGATCATTGGTATCGCGGTGATCTGTTGCAGCGGACTGGCGGCAGCGTGGCAGCAGAGCCGCCGTTGAGGGATACGCAAACCCCTGTGTAGGAGCTGACGAGTGAAACGAGGCTGCGATCTTTTGATCTTCAACATCAAGATCAAAAGATCGCAGCGTGCCGCAGCTCCTACAAGGAAGCCGGGTGTAGGCAGATTACTCGGTGACGGTAGGAATCTTGCGCGGTGCCATGAAGTACATCCACGTCAGCGCAATGAAGTACATCGCCGGAATCAGGGTGAACAACACGGTGTAGTTGTTGTTGGTCACGGTGAGGATGTGGCCGACGATCTGGGTCATGAACATCCCGCCGATCGCTGCGCACATGCCGCCGAAACCGAACACGGTGCTCATCATGTGCTTGGGCGTGTAGTCCATTACCAGGCTCCAGATGTTTGCTGTCCACGCCTGGTGCGCACCGATTGCCAGAGAAATCGCGGCCACCGCCACCCACAGGTTGGCTGAGCCGGCGGCCATGATCACGCCGATGATGCAGCAAGCAAACAGGAACATCGACAGCAGCCGCGCTTTGATCGAGTTCATCCCGCGACCGATCAGGAACGAAGACAGAATGCCGCCACCGACGCTACCGAAGTCGGCCGTGACGTAGATGATGATCAGCGGAATACCCATTTGGGTCACGTTGATGCCCAGATTGTATTGCTGATTGAGGAACGGCGGCAGCCAGTACAGATAGAACCAGAACACCGGCGCGGTCAGCGAGTAGGCGAGGGCGAAGGCCCAGGTGCCGCGCATCCGCAGGATTTTCGAGAACGGCACGCGGGCCTGTTCCGGTTCGACTTCTTGCTGGATGTAGTCCAGTTCGGACTGCTTAACGCTCGGGTGATCTTCCGGGTTGAAGTACTTCAAGCCCCAGAACAGCAACCAGATCCCGCCCAGTGCCGACATGCACAGGAATGCCGCTTGCCAGCCCCAGACGTGCAGGACCAGTGGCAGCAGCATCGGCGTGAACATCGCACCGACGTTGGTGCCGGCGTTGAAGATGCCGGTGGCAACCGCACGTTCGCCGGCCGGGAACCACAGGCGCGTGGTTTTCACGCAGGCCGGGTAGTTCGCCGCTTCAGTCAGGCCGAGGATAAACCGGCAGACCATGAAACCAACGGCTGACGTTGCCAGACCGTGGGCACCGGTGGCCAGGCTCCACAGCAGCACGGCGCAGAAGAACACGCGCTTGACGCCGACCCGGTCGATCAAGCGTCCTTGCAGGACGAAACCGATCGCGTAGCCGACCTGAAACCAGAAGTTGATGTTGGCGTAATCCATCGCCGTCCAGCTCATTTCCTTGGCGAGGATGGGCTGCATGACGCCGAGGGCGGCGCGGTCGATGTAGTTCAGGGTAGTGGCGAAAAACACCAGCGCCAGCATGCCCCAACGGGTCTTGCCGACAGCCATGGCGCCGCGGATCTTGTCGCCGATGCCACCCGTGGCAGTGCTCATGGCCGGAGCCATGCGGGAAGTCTGTGAAGGAATCATGTGTTCCACCCGTTTTTGGATTTGTTATTTGGTGTGCTTGTTACTTGCACGCTGCGACCGGTGGTTCAGATCCGGACTCAATGTGCAGTCGATGTTGGGCAGTGGACGAAAAATCGTCAATTCGCCAAACCGCCATTGTGTTCGATAATCGCACGCAAAACTAACCGGGTAGTACACTTTAAATTGCTGCCACGTTCGATGCAGCCAATAATTTCCCCCACTATAAAAATCATCCTGTGTAGGAGCTGCCGAAGGCTGCGATCTTTTGATTTTGCTTTTCAGCAATAAAGATCAAACGATCGCAGCCTTCGGCAGCTCCTACAGTAAAGATAAAGCGGCGCAGTCCGGGAGTTGAAACATGCAGCGTTCCATTGCCACCGTTTCCTTGAGCGGCACCCTGCCGGAAAAACTCGAAGCCATCGCCGCCGCCGGGTTCGACGGGGTGGAGATTTTCGAAAACGACCTCCTGTACTACGACGGCAGCCCGCGGGAAATTAAACAGATGTGCGCCGATCTCGGCATCGCCATCACTCTGTTTCAGCCGTTCCGCGATTTCGAAGGCTGCCGCCGTGATCGCCTGGCGCGTAACCTTGAGCGCGCCGAACGCAAGTTCGACCTCATGCAGGAGCTGGGCACCGACCTGGTGTTGGTCTGCAGTAACGCCTCGGCCGACAGCGTCGGCGATCAGCAAATTCTAGTCGATGATCTGCGCCTGCTGGCCGAGCATGCCGGCGCGCGCGGCTTGCGCATTGGTTACGAAGCGCTGGCGTGGGGCCGTCACGTGAATACTTATCAACAGGTCTGGGACATCGTGCGTCAGGCCGATCACCCGAGCCTCGGCGTGTTGCTCGACAGCTTCCATACGCTGTCGTTGAAGGGCGATCCCCGCGCCATTGCCGACATTCCCGGCGACAAGATTTTCTTTGTGCAAATGGCCGACGCGCCGATCCTGGCCATGGATGTGCTGGAGTGGAGCCGGCATTTCCGTTGCTTCCCGGGACAGGGCGAATTCGATCTGCCGGGTTTCCTCGCGCCGATCATCCAGAGCGGTTACGCCGGGCCGCTGTCGCTGGAAATTTTCAACGATGGCTTCCGCGCCGCGCCGCCACGGGCCAATGCCGCCGATGGTTTACGTTCACTGCTGTATCTGGAAGAGAAGACCCGCCAGCGTCTCGAGCAGGAAGCGACGCCTGTCGCCAATCGCGAAATCCTTTTCGAAACACCGAAGGCCAGCGAGTACAACGGCATCGAATTTCTTGAGTTCGCCGTTGATGAAAGCCTCGGCGCCAAGCTGTCGAACTGGCTGGAACGCTTGGGGTTCGTCAAGGCCGGGCAGCATCGTTCCAAGAGTGTGAGCCTGCTGCGTCAGGGCGACATCAACCTGATCCTCAACTCCGAACCGTATTCCTTTGCCCACAGCTTCTTCGAGGCTCACGGCCCGTCGCTGTGTGCCACGGCTGTGCGGGTCAAGGACAGCGCCAGTGCATTGGCACGCGCCGTCGCTTACAAAGGTCAGCCCTATCGTGGACTGGTCGGCCCCAACGAACTGGAACTGGCGGCGGTGCGCGCGCCGGACGGCAGCCTGATTTATCTGGTGGATGAGCAGGCCGACGTTTATGGCACCGACTTCAATCTGCTGGCAGATGCTCCCGCCCGTGGCGGTCTGAAACGCATCGACCACATGGCCATGGCGTTGCCGGCCGACAGCCTCGACAGTTGGGTGCTGTTCTACAAGAGCCTGCTGGATTTCGAGGCGGACGATGAAGTGGTGCTGCCTGATCCGTATGGTCTGGTGAAGAGCCGCGCCTTGCGTAGCCGCGACAGTTCGATCCGCTTGCCGCTGAACATCTCCGAGAACCGCAACACCGCCATCTCCCACGCGCTGTCGAGTTATCGCGGCTCCGGTGTGCACCACATCGCCTTCGATTGTGACGACATCTTCGCCGAAGTCAGTCGCGCCAAAGAAGCCGGCGTGCCGCTGCTGGATATTCCGCTCAACTATTACGACGACCTTGCCGCGCGCTTCGATTTTGACGACGAGTTTCTCAGTGAACTGGCGTATTACAACGTTCTGTACGACCGTGATGCGCAGGGCGGTGAGCTGTTCCACGTCTACACCGAACCGTTTGAAGGGCGCTTCTTCTTCGAGATCATCCAGCGTAAGAACGGCTATGCCGGGTATGGCGCGGCGAACGTCGCGGTGCGTCTGGCGGCGATGGCCAAATCTCGCAGTGGTGCCGTGCGCCAGGCGAAGTTGTAGGAAATTCGTAAACGCGGGATTAAACACGGGCCGCGCGGCTTCCTTCACTGTGCTGCGCAGCCCATAATCGCCGCCTGTGCAGTGATGGCCGTGAGCCCGCAATGACGATGAATACAGAACTTTCCGCAGCTCCTGAAGTTTCCACTGTAGAGCCGCGCAAGAGTCGCAAGAACAACCCGGAAAAGACCCGCGAGAACATCTTGCAGGAGGCGATCGTCGAGTTCGTCCAGCAAGGCTTGTCCGGGGCTCGCGTCGATGCGATCGCCGAGCGAATCCACACCTCCAAACGCATGATCTATTACTACTTCGGCAGTAAGGAGCAGTTGTACGTCGAGGTGCTGGAAAAGCTTTACGGTGACATCCGCAGCACCGAAAACCGTCTGCACCTGGCCGAGCTGGCGCCGGTAGAGGCGATTCGGCGTCTGGTGGAATTCACCTTCGATCACCACGACCGCAACGTCGATTTCGTGCGCATCGTCAGCATCGAAAACATCCATAACGCCGAATACGTGAAGCGTTCCGATGCGATCAAGGCGATGAACAACACCATCCTCGATTCACTCGGCGAGATTCTGCGTCGTGGTGCTGCTGAAGGTGTTTTCCGTGTAGGGCTGGATGCGCTGGATGTGCATTTGCTGATCAGTTCTTTCTGCTTCTATCGCGTGTCGAACCGGCACACGTTTGGCGAGATCTTTCAGATCGATCTGCCGGATGAAAGCATCAAACAGCGGCATCGCGAGATGATTTGCGAATCGGTGCTGCGCTACCTGCAGGCCTGACACATTCCCCTGTGGGAGCGAGCCTGCTCGCGAAAGCGGTGTGTCAGTCAACAGATGTATTGGCTGGCCGTAAGCCTTCGCGAGCAGGGGGAAAGAACTCAGCCATTCATGCTTTGAAAATGCGCGAGCATCCGCTGCGCGTCCGGCACCACGTCACTGAACAATTCAAACGCTTTCACTGCCTGAAACACCGCCATGTTGCCGCCATCCAGCGTCCGGCAACCCAGCGCGCGGGCGTTGCGCAGCAGTTCGGTTTCCAGCGGGAAATACACAATCTCCGCCACCCATAAATCCTTACGCAGGAGTTCGACCGGCACCGGCATGCCCGGCAGTTTGGCCATGCCCATCGGCGTGGTATTCACCAGCCCGTCCGCTAGATTCAGCGTGCTCGGCAGATCATGCCCGGCGATCGCACGAGCAACGCCGAAATGCTCATTGAGATTGTTCGCCAGGCTTTCGGCGCGGTCACGGTCGACGTCGAAAATACTCAGTTGTTGTACGCCTTCGCTCAACAACGCGTGGGCCACTGCCGCGCCTGCGCCACCGGCACCCATCTGGACTACACGCTCGCGGGCGGCGTCTTTCAGACCTCGGCGAAAACCTTCGGCGAAACCGAGGCAGTCCGTGTTGTGGCCGACACGCTTGCCATCCTTCAGCACCACCGTGTTCACCGCGCCGATGCCTTTGGCTTCCGGTGACAATTCGTCGAGCAGCGGAATGATCGCCTGCTTGCACGGGAAGGTGATGTTCAGCCCGGTGTAGTTCATCCGCTCGGCCGCCAGCAGCAGGTCGGGCAGGGCGGTGCTGTCCATTTTCAGTTGATCGAGATCGATCAGTCGGTACAGATAACGCAGGCCTTGGGCATCACCTTCGTGCTCATGCAGCGCCGGCGTGCGCGAGGCCTGAATACCGGCGCCGATCAGCCCGGCGAGTATTACGTTAGAGCGAGACATGCGAGTTACCCCTTCAGCCGCTGGCTGAAATGTTCCAGCGCCAGGCGATAGCCATGACTGCCAAACCCGGCCATTACCGCCGTGGCAATCGCCGAGACAAACGAGTGATGACGAAACGGCTCGCGGGCGTGGACGTTGGACAGGTGTACTTCAATCACCGGCAATTCACTGGCCACCAGTGCGTCGCGAATCGCCACCGAAGTATGCGTCCACGCGGCCGGATTGATCACGATCCCGGCGCAACGGCCACGGGCGGCGTGAATCCAGTCGAGCAGTTCGCCTTCGTGATTGGTCTGGCGAAACTCCACGGCCAGGCCGAACTCTTCTGCCGCGCGACCGCATAACGCCGAGATATCCGCCAGGGTTTCGTGACCGTAAGTCGCCGGCTCGCGGGTGCCGAGCAGGTTCAGGTTCGGGCCGTTGAGCACCAGAACGATAGGGGGCATGAGGGGTAACTCCACTTATTGTTTTTGGCTTTGGCCGAGGATTTCAGCCTGTGGAGATAAAATGTACTAGATGGTTACCATGGTCAATTGAACAAAAATGGACGTGGCGTTTTATGTTCGGTGATCGCACAGAAGCAATATTGATCGAGATATGACGACAGCTTTGCTTACGTTTTTCACTGGAGATTGCCCGGCTCATAACCTGTTGCGACGCTAGCCTGAAAAGCGGTGAAACGTCATGTGCCGATCACCAGTCGTCGGATTTGAAAGGAATCTTGAATCCTGAAACTTATTAACCTAACTGATGGGTTGGCATGAAGGTGTGCAGCTACAAAGGATTGTCGATTGTCATCATGTTGCGAGATGAGCATTGCCCCCGCACGTTCACGTGAATTCAGGTAGCTGGAGCGCCCGATTACAGTTCAGTTTCTGGCACAACGATATTGAGCTTTGGGATGTCATGCCGCTTTCTCGTCGACCACCGTTAACCGTGCTGGATGGCTTGTGTCGATCTCTTGAGCAGCCTGCTCATCTGCGACGAGCACGCGGGATCTGGTGGTCAAGATTGCAAACTGTCTGTCTCGACAATCAATTGTGGGACAGCCATTCAAACGAAGTGCTGGGGATGAAACTCGTTACTGACAAGACATACAGAGTGGGATCGGCGCGTTATCTGCCAGAAGAGGGCAAAACTCTTCTGACATTGATAGGCGCATTGGAAGGAGTGGAAATCGATTTATGAAAGTCATCAAGGCTAAGCCATCCACACATCGTCCCCTGACGGAGGAGATGATCGACGCCGCCATCCTGCAAGGGGAGGCACGCCGAGCGAGTAGCTTGCAGGCTGTCTCCGTAACCTTTGAAGAATCATCTCTGGTCATCCGTTTTGAGGATGGCAGTGGTGTGTTGCTTCCGGTGAACCAGTATCCAGAGTTTGACGGGTTTGATGCAGGCGATTACGAGGGGCTGACAGTCGGCTTCGCAGGCACTGCGCTTTGCCATGAGGGCAAAGACCTTGACGTTTCCATTGCCGGGATGATTTCAGCGAGCCCGTCACTCATGAGGATGGCTGCGTCGGTGGTTGCTTCACGTAACGGTCGTCAAAGCAGTGCTGCGAAGTCCGAAGCTGCTCGGGCGAATGGCAAAAAGGGCGGGCGACCACGCAAGGCCGATCCCGCGTTGTAAACACCCACAAAAAAGCCGTCAATCACGACGGCTTTTTCGTATCCGGCATTAGCAATCAGCGGCGAGTCAACAACACACCCGATTCCATGTGATGCGTCCACGGAAACTGGTCAAACAACGCGCACTGGGTAATACGGTGCGTGTCGTGCAACTGGGCGATGTTGGCCGCCAGGGTTTCCGGGTTGCAGGAGATGTACAGGATGTTGTCGAAGCGGCGGGTCAGCTCGCAGGTGTCCGGATCCATGCCGGCGCGCGGCGGGTCGACGAAGACGCTGCCGAACTCGTAGCTCTTCAGGTCGATGCCTTGCAGGCGACGGAACGGGCGCACTTCGTTGAGCGCTTCGGTCAGTTCTTCGGCAGACAAACGCACCAGAGTGACGTTATCCACAGCGTTTTCGCTGAGGTTGCTCAATGCCGCGTTGACCGAGGTTTTGCTGATTTCAGTAGCCAGCACTTTGCGCACGCGAGTCGCGAGCGGCAGGGTGAAGTTGCCGTTACCGCAATACAGCTCCAGCAAGTCGTCAGTGCGGTCACCGAGTGCTTCGTACGCCCAGTTGAGCATCTTCTGGTTCACCGTGCCGTTCGGCTGGGTGAACGCGCCTTCCGGCTGGCGATAGCTGAAGGTGCGACCGCCGACTTCGAGTTTTTCGACCACGTAATCGAGGCCAAGCACTTCGCGTTTGCCCTTCGAGCGTCCAATGATGCTCACACCGAGATCCGCCGACAACCTGGTTGCTGCCGCGTGCCAGTGTTCGTCCAGCGGGCGGTGATAGCACAGGGTGATCATCGCATCGCCAGACAGTGTGGTCAGAAACTCCACTTGAAACAGCTTGTGGCTCAGCGCCGAACTGGCTTGCCACGCCGCTTTCAATTGCGGCATCAACTGGTTGATGCGCAGGCTGGCAATCGGGAACGCTTCGATGAGGATCGGCGTGCGTTTGTCGTCCTGAGAAAACATCGCGTAATGCCGCTCGCCACCTTCGCGCCACAGGCGGAATTCGGCGCGCAGACGGAAGTTCTGCAGCGGTGAGTCGAACACGGTCGGCTCGGGGGCATCGAACGGCGCCAGCAGATCACGCAAACGCGTGACCTTGGCTTCAAGTTGCTCGGCGTAAGCCTGGGAATCGAATGTCATGCGTTGAACCAACCCAACTTGATCACAAACAGAATCGACAGAATCACCAGCGCCGGGTTCAGCTCACGAGCGCGGCCGGACAGCAACTTGATCACGGTCCAGGCGATGAAACCGAACGCGATGCCGTTGGCGATCGAGTAAGTGAACGGCATGGCCAGCGCGGTCACCACGACCGGTGCGGCAACGGTGATGTCGTCCCAGTCTATTTCGGCCAGACCGGAAGTCATCAATACGGCGACGAACAGCAGTGCCGGCGCGGTGGCGAAGGCCGGAACGCTGGCCGCCAGTGGCGAGAAGAACAGTGCCAGCAGGAACAGAATCGCCACGACGATGGCGGTCAGACCGGTACGCCCGCCCGCACTCACGCCGGCAGCGGATTCGATGTAACTGGTGGTGGTCGACGTACCCAGCAACGAACCGGCCATGGCCGCGGTGCTGTCGGCGATCAGTGCGCGGCCCATTTTCGGCATGTGGCCGTCCTTGCCCATCAGGCCGGCGCGCTTGGCAACGCCGATCAGGGTGCCGGAGTTGTCAAACAGGTCGACGAACAGGAAGGCGAAAATCACGCTGACCAGACCGATGTCCAGTGCGCCTTTGATGTCCAGCTGCATAAAGGTCGGCGCCAGCGAAGGTGGCATCGAGGTCACGCCGTTGAACGGGGTGACGCCCATGGCGATGGAAATGATGGTCACGGCCAGAATGCCGATCAGTACTGCACCGCGCACTTTCAATGCTTCGAGGGCGACGATCAGGGCAAAACCGAGGGTGGCGAGGATCGGTGCCGGGGCTTTCAAGTCACCGAGGCCGACCATGGTCGCCGGGTTGCTGACGACGATGCCAGCGTTGTGCAGGGCGATCAGTGCCAGGAACAGGCCGATACCGGCAGCAATCGCCGAGCGCAGCGGTAGCGGGATGCTGTTGATGATCCATTCACGGATACGGAAGATCGACAACAGGAAGAAGCACACGGCCGAGATGAACACCGCACCCAGCGCCACTTGCCAGGTGTGGCCCATGTGCAGGACGACGGTGTAGGTGAAGAAGGCGTTCAGACCCATGCCCGGCGCAAGGGCGATCGGGTAGTTGGCGATCAGGCCCATGATCGTCGAACCGATCGCAGCCGCCAGACAGGTGGCGACAAACACCGCACCCTTGTCCATGCCGGTCTCACCGAGAATGCTCGGGTTGACGAACAGAATGTAGGCCATGGCCAAGAAAGTCGTGATGCCCGCCAGAATCTCGGTGCGCACGTTGGTGTTGTGTGCCTTGAGTTGAAACAGCCTTTCCAGCATGTCTGCTCCCCGTGGCGCGCGTGGCGCCGTGAATGTATCGACCTCAACAGCAAAGCACAGACCATCGCAAGCGCCTGGAAAATTGTGGTGGGCCGGAAAAAGCCGCGCATCATACCAGCAGCGTGAGGAATATGGCGGTTGTTGGTGTCGATCGTCGGCGAAGTTTTGCCTAGAAGCCAACTGCGCCATACTGCGCGCTGATTTTTTCGGGGCGGGAAGCGCATGAGCAGTTGCTGGATAAAGGTTTTGGGTTTGATTGCCGCGCTGATGGCCGTGACGCCGGTAGCGCTGGCGGCCTCGGCGGAGCCGTTGACCCAAGTGAAAGTGATCAAGGTGCAATCGCCGGCCTGTGGCCTGGAAGACATTGGTGATGGGCAGACACAGACCCAATGCAATCACAACGGGCCGAGCATCAAAGTCTATGTACTGGAAGTCGGATACGGCCAGAGCCAGCCGCATGCCACGCTGGATGGTTTCGAAGTGAACGGCACCCGAGCGCCGGTATGTGCCTTTGATAATGGCAACCTGACCGAGTGCAGTCCGGGCCGTAGCACCGTCGGTTCTCTTTATACCTTCGATCTGGCGGGCAAACAGGAAGGTACCTTCACCTTCAGCAACACCTCGATCAACGCGCCACGCAACACGATGTCGACCCAGCTTTACATCAAGTAACGGCTGTTGCAGCGCGATCCGGGTGAAGCTGACTACGCTTCAAGTATCACCCAGCGGATAGCGCCCATGACCTTTAGAGCCCTGATTACCCTCGCCGAGGGCATCGATGATCTGCAAAGCGTGACCCTGATCGACGTGCTGCGCCGCGCCGGCATCGAAGTGGTCGCCGCCAGTATTGAAGGACGACGCATGCTGACCTGCGCGCGTGGTACACGCCTGACCGCCGACGGCATGCTGGTCGATGTGCTGGCGCAAACCTTCGACCTGATCGTACTGCCCGGCGGTGTTGTCGGTTCACAACATCTGGCCGCACATCAACCGCTGCAACAACTGCTCAAGGATCAAGCCAGCGCCGGACGCCTGTTCGCCGCCATCGCCGAATCCCCGGCCGTCGCCCTGCAAACCTTTGGAGTGCTGCGTCAACGACGCATGACCTGTTTGCCCAGCGCCAGCCATCAACTCTCGGGCTGTACGTTTGTTGATCAACCGGTGGTGGTCGACGGCAATTGCATCACCGCGCAAGGTTCCAGCGCTGCGCTGGAGTTTGCCTTGACGCTGGTCGAGCAACTCGGCGGCAAGGCCTTGCGGGTGAAAGTGGCGGGGGAGTTGTAGTGGCTGGAGGTGTCAGGCGTGGACAGCGATCAGTTCGATAACCGGTTGCTCCCGATGCTCCGCTTGCCACAGATCGTAGTCGGTTTGTACGCCTAGCCACACACGCGCCTTGCCAATGCCAGCACGCTCAAGACGCACAGCCAGATCCGGGCTGATTGGCGCATGTCCGTGTAGTACACGGGAAAGATGTGGGCGCGCGAAGCCCAAGTGTCGGGCCAATTCGGTCACGCTGATGCCAAGCTCGGGCAAAACATCCATCAGCAGGGTTTCGCCGGGGTGTGGCGGGTTGTGCATGGGCATGAGCCTGCCTTCTGTCAGTGAAGGATTTGATCATGGGCTGGAGTGTAAGGCGATACATTACACTCGGTGCGGTAACTATGTACCGCACCTTTTCAGTTATTTTGTGTTTTGGAGGTTGTCAGACCTTCACCTCTTCCACCGGCACATGCATCCGATCCCGGTTAGCCAACGTCGGAAACAACTTGATCCACGTCCCGGTCACCACCAGCGTGCCGATCCCGCCCATGACCACCGCTGGGACAGTACCGAACCAGTGAGCGGTGACACCGGACTCGAATTCGCCCAACTGATTGGAAGCGCCGATAAACAGCCCGTTCACCGCGCTGACCCGGCCGCGCATTTCGTCGGGGGTTTCCAATTGTACGAAAGAGGCGCGGATGACCATGCTGATCATGTCCGCCGCGCCGAGCACCACCAGCACCGCCAGCGAGAACCAGAACGAGGTCGACAGGCCGAAGGCGATGGTGGCAACGCCGAATACCCCGACCGCCGTGAACATCACTCGGCCAACGTTGCGTTCTACGGCAAATCGGGCGAGGAACAGCGACATCCCCAATGCGCCGACCGCCGGTGCCGAACGCAGCAGGCCGAGGCCCCATGGCCCGGTCAACAAAATATCCTTAGCAAACACAGGCAACAGCGCCGTGGCGCCGCCGAGCAGCACCGCAAACAGATCCAGCGAAATCGCCCCGAGAATGTCCGGGCGGCTGCGAATGAAGCGAATCCCGGCCAATAACGAATCCAGCGTGGCTTTGCCTTTGTTCAACGGCGTTTGCCGCGCGGGCAGGTTGAGCATCAAGGTGCAGGCAATGACATACAGCAGCACGGTCGGGCCATACACCCAGACGCTGCCGAACGCATAGAGCAAGCCGCCCAGCGCCGGGGCGACGATGGTTGCCGACTGTTGCGCCGATTGTGCCGCTGCCACCGCCCGTGGGAACAGTGCGCTGGGCACAATACTCGGCAGCAGTGCCTGGGTGGTCGGCATCTCGAACGAACGCGCCGCGCCGAGCAGGAAGGCGAGGATGAAGATCATCTCGCGGGTGACGTGATCGGTGGCGCTGCCGATGGCCAGCGCCAGGGCGATCAATGCCTGCAACGACTGACAGATCGCCGCGACTTTGCGCCGGTCGTAACGATCAGCGACATGCCCGGTGTGCAGCATGAACAGCACACGCGGGGCGAATTCGACGAGCCCGACCAGACCCAGATCGAGGACGTTGCCGGTCAATTGGTAGAGGTTCCAGCCAATTGCCACAGTGAGCATCTGAAAGCCGCTGGCGGTGAAGATCCGCGCGAACCAGAAAGCGAGAAACGGACGATGGTGACGTAACAGCAGGGGCTCTTGGCTGGGCATCTGAAGGCAGGTCTGGCTCGAGGGGAACCGCGAGGTTATCACCAGTCTGTAACAGGAAGTTGCTATGACAAAAAATTTAGTTAGCCAGACATCGATTTCCTCCAGCTCGCCGCAAGAAATCCATTGCAGAGCATTGCCGCGCCGATGAGGCAACTTGTCACGCGGCAAACGACCACGCAGTTGTTCGTCGGAAATGGGACTACTCTTTCAACGTTGCTTGATCCAGATCAAGACCCTCCCGGGCCATGCTCTGGTGGCCCGTTGGCCAGACTCCCTGCGTTGCGATGGTTGTTAAAAAAGAACGAATCAGAATTCGCCGCACTCCATATCCGTGGGGGCAGTAGGCGCAGGGGCCACAAGCCCCGAAGCCGGTATTACCTGACAGAGGAAGACTTATGTTCGGTTTAGAGGCACTCGATCTCGCCCGAATTCAGTTCGCGTTCACCATTTCGTTCCACATCCTGTTCCCGGCCATCACCATCGGCCTGGCGAGTTACCTCGCGGTGCTCGAAGGCTTGTGGCTGAAAACCCATAACGACACCTACCGTGACCTTTACCATTTCTGGTCGAAGATCTTTGCCGTCAACTTCGGCATGGGCGTGGTCTCGGGGCTCGTCATGGCCTACCAGTTCGGCACCAACTGGAGCCGCTTCTCGGACTTCGCCGGCGCCGTCACCGGGCCGTTGCTGACCTATGAAGTGCTCACGGCATTCTTCCTTGAGGCCGGTTTCCTCGGGGTGATGCTGTTTGGCTGGAATAAGGTCGGACGTGGGCTGCACTTCTTTTCCACCGTCATGGTGGCCATCGGCACGCTGATTTCGACGTTCTGGATTCTCGCGTCCAATAGCTGGATGCAGACCCCGCAGGGCTTCGAGATCGTCAACGGTCAGGTAATCCCCACCGACTGGCTGGCAATCATTTTCAACCCTTCGTTCCCTTATCGTCTGATGCACATGGCAACGGCTGCGTTTGTCGCCACGGCGTTCTTCGTCGGCTCTTCGGCGGCCTGGCACTTGCTGCGCGGCAAGGACAATCCGGCGATCCGCACCATGCTGTCGATGGCGATGTGGATGGCGCTGATTGTCGCGCCGATCCAGGCCGTCATCGGCGACTTCCATGGCCTGAATACGCTCGAGCATCAGCCGGCGAAAATCGCCGCGATCGAAGGTCACTGGGAAAACAAGGGCGACGAAGCGACGCCGCTGATCCTGTTCGGCTGGCCGGACATGAAAGAAGAGAAAACCAGATTCGCCGTGGAGATCCCGTACCTCGGCAGTCTGATCCTCACTCACTCGCTGGACAAACAGGTCCCGGCGCTAAAGGAATTCCCGCCGGAAGACCGGCCGAATTCGACCATTGTGTTCTGGTCGTTCCGGATCATGGTCGGCCTCGGTTTCCTGATGATCTTCACCGGTCTGTGGAGCCTGTGGCTGCGTAAGCGCGACACGCTCTACACCTCGCGCCCGTTCCTCTATCTGGCATTGTGGATGGGGCCTTCCGGCCTGATCGCGATTCTCGCTGGCTGGTTCACCACCGAAATCGGTCGTCAGCCGTGGGTGGTCTACGGACTGATGCGCACGGCGGATGCGTCTTCAAACCACAGCTTCATGCAGATGAGCATCACCCTGATCATGTTTGTGGTGGTGTATTTCGCTCTGTTCGGCGCAGGTCTCGGTTACATGATGCGCTTGGTGCGCAAAGGGCCGAAGATCAGCGAAGGCGCCGAGACGCCGGACGGTGGTCCAGGCAAGCAGCGTACTCCGGCGCGTCCGTTGTCCGCCGCCGACGATTCGGCCGATGCCGATCACGACACCCCCAGCCTGACCAAGGAGATTTGAGCCATGGGTATTGATCTTCCGCTGATCTGGGCCGTGATCATCATCTTCGGCATCATGATGTACGTGGTCATGGACGGCTTCGATCTGGGCATCGGGATTCTTTTCCCGTTCATCCCGGGCAAAGTCGACCGTGACGTAATGATGAATACGGTCGCCCCGGTCTGGGACGGCAACGAAACCTGGCTGGTACTGGGCGGCGCGGCGTTGTTCGGCGCCTTCCCGCTGGCTTATTCGGTGGTGTTGTCGGCGCTGTACTTGCCGCTGATCTTCATGCTGATCGGATTGATCTTCCGCGGCGTGGCGTTCGAGTTCCGCTTCAAGGCCAAGGACGACAAGCGCCACTTGTGGGACAAGGCGTTTATCGGCGGCTCGGTGGCGGCGACGTTCTTCCAGGGCGTGGCGCTGGGCGCGTTCATCGACGGCTTGCCGGTGGTCAATCGGCAGTTCGCCGGCGGCTCACTGGACTGGCTGACACCGTTCACCCTGTTCTGCGGCGCCGCACTCGTGGTGGCGTATGCCTTGCTCGGCTGCACCTGGCTGATCATGAAAACCGAAGGCAAGTTGCAAGAGCAAATGCACAATCTGGCGCGGCCACTGGCATTCGTGCTGTTGGCGGTGATCGGTGTCGTCAGCCTGTGGACACCGCTGGCACACCCGGAAATCGCTTCGCGCTGGTTCAGCATGCCGAACCTGTTCTGGTTCATGCCGGTGCCGATTCTGGTGTTGGTGACAATGTACGGCCTGATCCGCGCTGTGGCGCGCAATGCCAACTACATGCCGTTCCTGCTGACCCTGGTACTGATCTTCCTCGGCTACAGCGGTCTGGGCATCAGCCTGTGGCCGAACATCGTGCCGCCGTCGATCTCGATCTGGGACGCCGCCGCACCGCCGCAAAGTCAGGGCTTCATGCTGGTGGGTACGCTGTTCATCATTCCGTTCATCCTGGGTTACACCTTCTGGAGCTACTACGTGTTCCGCGGCAAGGTCACCCATGAGGACGGTTATCACTAAGCGAAACCCTTTGGCAGCGAGCCTGCTCGCGATGGCGTCGGCAACGGCGCCATCGATCTGACTGATGAGGATCGAAACAATGACCGGCAAACATTCCCTGCACGACATTGAAGAAGCCGAAAAAAAACCGCTGTGGCAGCGGCTCGGCTGGTTGGCCTTGATCTGGGTCGGTAGCGTCGGCGTGCTGTTTATCGCCGCCAGCCTGATGCGCCTGTTCATGAACGCGGCAGGCCTGACCACGCACTGAATCATCCCGTCCCGGCGCCTTCGGGTACGGTTTTGCAACCCTCCTCACGGAGGGTTTTTTTTGCCTTGAGGTTTACTTGCGCGCTTTAAGAATGACGAATTTCGGTGTGGCGGCCACTTGCTCGACGCCGCGGAACAGCCGCGCCAGTTTGCTGTGGTAACCCAGATGACGGTTGCCGACGATGTACAGCGCGCCACCCACTACCAGCGCTTCGCGCGCCTGCTGGAACATGCGCCAGGCGAGGAAATCGCCCACCACTTGCTGCTGATGGAACGGCGGATTGCACAGCACCACGTCCAGCGACTGCGCTTCCTGTCCGGCCAGGCCGTCGCCGGCTCGCACGATCACTTCGCGGTCGCCCAGCGCTGCGCGCCAGTTTTCGCTAGCCGATTGCACCGCCATGTACGACTCGTCGACCAGCGTGTACTGCGCATCAGGGTTTTGCAGAGCACTCGCGATTGCCAGTACACCGTTGCCACAGCCCAGATCGGCGACTCGGGCGCTCCCCAGATTTTTCGGCAGATGCGGCAGGAACGCACGCGTGCCGATGTCCAGGCCTTCGCGACAGAACACGTTGGCGTGGTTGAGCAACTCGATCGGTGGCTCGTCGAGGCGATAGCGTGACGGGTAGGGCGAGACGGCCGGGGCTTTTGCTTCAGGCGTGGCGATCAACAAGCGAGCCTTTTTCACCGCCAGCGAGGCTTGCACCGGACCAGTGTAGCGTTCAAGCAGATCACCGGCGGCGCGTGGCAGGTGTTTGACCATGGCCGCTGCGACGACTTCAGCGCCGGGCGCGAGTTGCCCCTGTAAACGGATCAGTTGTTCTTCCAGCAGTGCAAGGGTTTTCGGCACGCGGATCAGCACCCGATCAAACGGTCCGACCAATGGCTCGCTGGCGGGGATCCCGCGAACAGCGTCGAATGCCTGACCATTGCGCAGCAGGTTTTTTTCCAACCCCTGGAAACCGAGGAATGAGTCACCGCTGCTACTGACCCTGACCTTGCCTGACAAACTGGCAGCCAAGGCCCCGAAGCTGTCGTTGAGCACCAATACGTGCGTGTCCGCCGCCGGTTGCTGCGCCGCCAGATGGTTGAGCAGGTATTCGTCAGCGGCATCGAAGGCTTGCAGCGGTTCGTTCTGCTGTTCGGGCTGGCGGATCAGGTCGAGTTGGGCAAAGGGCGTATCAAGCAAAGGCATGGGGCGGGAACTCAGGGTAATCAACGGGGTGTTCCACAGCCCTGACATTGTGCTGCGGCACCGACCGAGTGTACTGCAACGCCGAACGTTCACGTCATCACTCAGGAGGGTCGCGAATGGTACGTTTTTTTCTTGGTTATTACCTGCACGTTTTATAGGGGACGCAAGACTGCTTGATCAGATGATGCCGGCTCTGGCGGCCGCGATGACAGCGGAAATCTTGTTGCAGACGTTGAGTTTCTCGATGACGTTCTGCACGTGGTAGTTCACGGTGCGTTCGCTCAGGCTGAGGATTTTCGAAATCTCATAAGCGGTCTTGCCGCCGGCTGATAATTGCAGAACCTCCAGTTCGCGGGGCGACAGGTGCGGTTGGCGGGGCTTGAGAGATTGGGGCGGCAGCGTCCTGGCGAACAGTTCACTCAGGTGACTGGTGGCGTAGAACATATAACCAAAATGTTCATACAACTCCAGAGGACTGATGGGGCAATGCTTGCGCGCCAGGCTGATAATGCTGCACAAACCGCTTTGCTCATGGTGGAACGACTGTGACCAGCCATATTGCAGTCCATATTGCTGCAAACCCTGCCAAAGCTGAGGCTTTTCTGCGAATACCGATTCGCTCCAGACGATGGGCATCATTGAGTGATTGCAGTGTGCTATTAGTGGGTCGATTTTACTGTAATGTTTCTGATCATATTGTGCGTTCCATTCTTTGGGGTAGTTGTTGATTTGCAAGGGATCAAGACGTAGTTCCCGATTGGGTGAAGTAACCGAAATGGCACAAAAATTAAAGCCCAGGTTTTCGGCGAATCTCAACAGAATCGTATAAGCAGCGTCTATATCCCTGGCGAAAGTCAGTTGCTTTAACTGCGACTCCTTCCACGTTTCCATTACAGAGTCTCCATTGGTATTGCTGGGGGGGCGCAAAATGGATCCAAAAGATCCGGCACGCAACGGAGTGTAGGACGTTTCATACAAGGGGTATTAAATTTTTTCGATATTGATGGTGGGAATGTTTTTATAAAAAGTTCTTAGCGAATGACGGCGTTTAGTATTCAGGTCGTCATCCTAACTTTCAGTTTTGCATTTAAGGTTTCTTGATGAGTTGAGTTTCTATTCATGTAGGTGAATAGCTGAATGCCATTACTCATCGTCGGTGTTTAAGGCGACCAATATGCGCGACACTGGCAGCAATCGTTCAATGGAGTGCCTCATGACCGCCAGTGCCGAGAAATACACCACGCAGACATTGCTTGATGTTCAACCCTTGACCCCAAGCCTGTTTACCTTGCGTACCAGTCGGGATGCAGGGTTCCGTTTCCGCGCCGGGCAGTTTGCCAGGCTCGGTGTGGCCAAAGCCGATGGCAGCATTGTGTGGCGTGCCTATTCGATGGTGTCGTCGCCTTTTGACGAGTTTCTTGAGTTCTTTTCCATTGTCGTGCCGGGCGGGGAGTTCACCAGTGAGCTGAGTCGGCTGCAGGTCGGCGACACCTTGCTGGTGGATCGCCAGGCTTTCGGCTACCTGACGCTGGACCGTTTCGTCGACGGTCGCGATCTGTGGCTGTTATCCACAGGCACCGGGGTGGCGCCGTTTCTGTCGATTTTGCAGGACTTCGAAGTCTGGGAAAAATTCGAGCGAATCATTCTGGTGTACAGCGTGCGCGAGGCGCGGGAGTTGGCCTATCAGGCGTTGATTGCCGGACTCACGCAGCGTGAATACCTCAGCGAACATGCGCACAAATTGCAGTTCATCACGACGGTGACGCGTGAAGCGCATCCTGACGCATTGCACGGGCGCATCACTACCCTGATTGAAAATGGTGAACTGGAGCGCGCCGCGGGTGTGGAGCTGTCGGCGGAGCACTCGCGCGTCATGCTGTGCGGCAATCCACAGATGATCGATGACACCCGCGCGCTGCTGAAAAAACGCCACATGAGCCTCAGCCTGACCCGCCGGCCCGGTCAGGTGGCTGTGGAAAATTACTGGTAAACAAACGGCGCCTCGAAGGCGCCGTTGTTTCTATCGTGCACAGCATTCAGGGCCGGGTGTTCTGGGCCTTGAGCAAGTCGCGGATCTCGCCCAGCAACTCTTCTTCCTTGGTCGGAACCGGTGGCAGGGTAGGGGCCACGGCTTCTTCGCGTTTGAGGCGGTTGATCGCTTTGACACCCATGAAAATGGCGAACGCGACGATCACGAAGTCCAGAATGGTCTGCAGGAATTTGCCGTAGGCCATTACCACTGCAGGCGCATTGCCCTCGGCGGCCTTGAGCGTGACGGCCAGATCACTGAAGTCCACCCCACCGATCAACAGGCCGATTGGCGGCATGATGACGTCACCGACAAATGACGAAACAATCTTGCCGAAGGCAGCACCGATGATGATACCAACGGCCATGTCGACCACATTGCCTTTGACCGCGAAGGCCTTGAACTCGCTTAGCACGCCCATAGTTATTTCCTTGTTACAGATGAGTTTGGTGTACGCAGTGTAAATCAGCAAAACGCGTCCTGCGCGAAACACCTTCTTACAATGCCCGTTTTTATCGACACATCAATCGACGATTAGTTTGCAAAGTGCCACCAATCGCGCGCGTTATATCCTGTAACCTGCTGATCAGAAAGCCAATTCTATCAATCATGGCGTTACGTTCTTTCTATTTATGTTCGACGTCGCAGGCCTCTAGCCTTGGGTTGGCGCATCTGGATGCGCCCCAAAACAACCAGAGGATCCTGATATGAATTTCGCACTTGGACTGGGGGCTTTTCCCCGTCGCCGCACCCTCGGTGTACTCACCGCCAGCCTGTTGACCTTTTCGGTTAACGCCGCGCCCCTGACCCGCGATAACGGTGCCGCCGTCGGCGACAATCAGAACTCGCAGACCGCCGGTGCCAGCGGCCCGGTGCTGCTGCAGGATGTGCAGTTGATTCAGAAGCTGCAGCGCTTCGATCGCGAGCGCATTCCCGAGCGCGTGGTTCACGCCCGCGGCACTGGCGCCCATGGCACGTTCACGGTCACCAACGATCTCAGCGACCTGAGCAAGGCCAAAGTGTTTGCTGCTGGCCAGAGCACACCGGTGTTCGTACGCTTCTCTGCGGTGGTGCACGGTAATCACTCGCCGGAAACCCTGCGCGATCCACGAGGTTTCGCCACCAAGTTCTACACGGCCGACGGCAACTGGGACCTGGTCGGCAACAATTTCCCGACCTTTTTCATCCGTGACGCGATCAAGTTTCCGGACATGGTGCATGCGTTCAAACCGGACCCTCGGACTAACCTAGATGACGATTCGCGCCGATTCGACTTCTTCTCCCATGTACCGGAAGCCACCCGTACCCTGACCGAGTTGTATTCGAACTCGGGAACGCCGGCCAGTTATCGAGAAATGGACGGTAATGGTGTTCATGCTTACAAGTTGATTAACGCCAAGGGTGAAGTCCACTACGTCAAGTTTCACTGGAAGAGCTTGCAGGGACTTAATAATCTCACGCCAAAACAAGTCGCGAACGTCCAGGGTCAAGACTACAGTCATATGACCAATGACTTGGTGAGCAACATTAATAAAGGTAACTTCCCGAAATGGGACTTGTACATTCAAGTGCTGAAACCACAAGATTTGTCCAAGTTTGATTTTGATCCATTAGACGCCACCAAGATCTGGCCAGGTATTCCTGAGCGAAAAGTTGGACAAATGGTGTTGAACCGTAATCCGGCGAATGTCTTCCAGGAAACCGAACAAGTGGCCATGGCGCCAGCCAATGTAGTTCCAGGTATCGAACCTTCCGAAGACCGTTTGTTACAAGGTCGAGTGTTCTCCTATGCCGATACGCAAATGTATCGCCTGGGTGCCAATGCCCTGCAATTGCCGATCAATGCGCCGAAAGTTGCCGTGAACAATGGCAACCAGGATGGCGCAATGAACTTCGGTGCCAGCAACAGCGGTGTGAACTACCAGCCAAGCCGACTGCAACCCCGTGACGAGACACCAAGCGCGCGTTACAGCCAATCGGCGCTATCGGGCAGCACCCAGCAGGCGAAAATCCAGCGTGAGCAGAACTTCAAGCAGGCCGGCGATCTGTATCGCTCGTTCAGCAAGCAAGAACGCCGGGACTTGATCGACAGCTTCGGCGGCTCGCTGGCAACCACCGATGATGAGAGCAAGCACATCATCCTGTCCTTCCTTTATAAGGCCGATCCGGAATATGGCACTGGCGTCACTGAAGTGGCCAAAGGCGACCTGAGCCGGGTCAAGGCGCTGGCAGCGAAACTGGTCGACTGATACCGATGCAGCGCACGCGGGGCCTGAGTCAGGCCCCGTTCCGTTAAAGGAGAATGCTGATGCGAAGCTGTCTTTTACTCTTGGCCGGTTGCCTGTCGTTCGCGGCATGGGCGGCACCGGTCGAGCAGAGTCCCGAGGCAATCCAGGCGCAACTGCGCGACTATTACTTCGATGCGGCCCGACGCGGTGATTTGCCGATGCTCGACACGTTCATCGAGTCCGGGTATTCCCTCGACACCCGCGACAGCAAGGGTTACACCGCGCTGATTCTGGCGGCCTATCACGGTCAGGCTCCGGCCGTGGAGCGTTTACTTGCAGCCGGCGCCGATGCCTGTGCCCAGGATCAACGTGGCAACACCGCGCTGATGGGGGCGATTTTCAAAGGTGAAGTACAGATCGCCCGACGCTTGATGGCCACCGATTGCAGCCCCGATCAGCGCAATGGCGCCGGGCAGACGGCAGCCATGTACGCCGGATTGTTCAAGCGTCTGGAATTGCTCGATGCGCTGAAGGCCAAGGGCGCGGACCTGAATGCCGAAGATCCGTTCGGTAATAGCGCCACGCGTCTGGCCAGTGGCGAAATCCGTAGTGCGGCGCCGCGCTGATCGGCGGTACGTGCGTTATCATCGCGGTTTTTGTCGGGGGTTCTGATGGCCAAGGCCAAGCGCATGTACGGTTGCACCGAGTGCGGCGCAACCTTTCCCAAGTGGGCCGGGCAGTGCGGTGAATGCGGTGCCTGGAACACCCTGACCGAGACCATGATCGAAAGCGGCGGCGCCACGGCACCGACCGGCCGCACCGGCTGGGCCGGGCAGCAGGCGCAGATCAAGACCCTGGCCGAAGTCAGCATCGAAGAAATCCCGCGCTTTTCCACAGCGTCCGGTGAGCTGGACCGGGTCCTCGGTGGCGGTCTGGTCGACGGCTCTGTGGTGCTGATCGGCGGTGATCCGGGTATCGGCAAATCGACCATTCTGTTGCAGACCTTGTGCAACCTGGCCAAAAGCATGCCGGCTCTCTACGTCACCGGCGAAGAATCCCAACAGCAAGTGGCCATGCGTGCCCGGCGCCTCGGCTTACCGCAGGATCAACTGCGGGTAATGACCGAAACCTGCATCGAAACCATCATCGCCACCGCCCGTCAGGAAAAGCCCAAGGTGATGGTGATCGACTCGATCCAGACGATCTTCACCGAACAGCTGCAATCGGCCCCCGGCGGTGTTTCCCAGGTACGTGAGAGCGCGGCGCTGCTGGTGCGTTATGCAAAACAGAGCGGCACGGCGATTTTCCTCGTCGGCCACGTCACCAAGGAAGGCGCGCTCGCGGGTCCCCGAGTTCTCGAACACATGGTCGACACCGTGTTGTATTTCGAAGGTGAATCCGATGGCCGTTTGCGTTTGCTGCGTGCGGTGAAAAACCGTTTCGGTGCGGTCAACGAACTCGGTGTGTTCGGCATGACCGACAAGGGCCTGAAAGAAGTCTCCAACCCTTCGGCGATTTTTCTCACTCGTGCGCAGGAAGAGGTCCCCGGCAGTGTGGTCATGGCCACGTGGGAAGGCACACGACCGATGCTGGTGGAAGTGCAGGCGCTGGTCGATGACAGCCATCTGGCCAATCCGCGTCGGGTGACGCTTGGGCTGGATCAGAACCGTTTGGCGATGTTGCTCGCGGTTTTGCATCGCCATGGCGGCATTCCGACCCATGATCAGGACGTGTTCCTTAACGTGGTCGGTGGGGTAAAGGTGTTGGAGACGGCATCGGATCTGGCGTTGATGGCGGCGGTCATGTCGAGCTTGCGCAACCGGCCGTTGCCGCATGATCTGTTGGTGTTCGGTGAGGTCGGGTTGTCGGGCGAAGTGCGCCCGGTGCCGAGCGGGCAGGAGCGTCTGAAGGAGGCGGCCAAGCATGGCTTCAAGCGGGCGATCGTGCCGAAGGGCAATGCGCCGAAGGAATCGCCTCCGGGTTTGCAGATCATCGCCGTGACCCGCCTCGAACAGGCCCTCGACGCATTGTTTGAGTGAACTCCGAACCTGTGGGAGATTCTATGTTGCCCAGCAACCCTAAAATCTCAGGCTAATCGGTATTCGCCCTGACTTTTCATCAGGGCGAATGCCACTCGACAGAGCTTGCGAGCAAGGGCCACCAACGCCTGTGTTTTCGAGAAGCCTCTGGCCAAGTAAGACTCGTAAAATGGTTTCCACTTGGCTGAGCGACTCGCCGCCATCGCGGCGTTGTACGTCAACCGCCGGATCTCCGGATCTCCTTTTTTGGTCAGGAATCTCGGGCCATTCTTTTTACCCGAA
>NZ_JBQYFW010000014.1:0-147500 GCF_056313565.1 Pseudomonas sp. 3B-A001-10F | reverse complement strand
AATACCGCAGCTACGTCTACGAACCCGGCACCTTCCGCCCGCTGGCGCTGCTCGACGGCAAAGGCCCGAAAAAAGCCTGCCCGTTTTATTACCAGCTCGACCACCTCGGCACCCCGCAGGAACTCACTGACTACAGCGGCGACATCGTCTGGTCCGCGCAATACGACGCCTACGGCAAAGTCGCCACGCTGACCCTGGCCGGCGAGGATTACCTGAACCAACCGCTGCGCTTTCAGGGGCAGTACTTCGACGGGGAAAGCGGGCTGCATTACAACCGGCATCGGTATTACGACCCCCGGTTGGGGCGGTATCTGACGCCGGACCCGATCAAGTTGGCCGGTGGGTTGAATCAGTACCAGTACGTGCCGAATCCGACGGGGTGGGTGGATCCGTTGGGGTTGAATTCCAACTGTCCGCCGCCGAACAAGCCTGGGTGTGAGGTGCCGGGTGGAAGTGACGGGGCTCAGGTTGATGAGGATGAGCCGAAACTACCGGAAATTGCTCACAATATAGATCCAAAAACTTTGAAGCGAGTACATACAATAGAGGGAAAAACCTCAACCAAGACAGTCGAGAATTATAAAAATAAAATGCAAAACGGATACGATCCAACAGATCCCATCAAGGTCATAGAACATGACGGCAATCTATATATTTTGGACGGACACCATCGCGCAGCAGCTGCACGGCAAACTTCAACTAATGTGACAATCAAACTCATAACCGACCTCAAAGCGTATAACGGAGCGCTAAGAAGCATTGAAGATATATTAGAGTCAGCAAACAATGTGGGCCTAGACAGATTGGAGCACCGGAGAAGAAGATGAGCGACCAAAATGAAACTTTGGACATCCTGATAAATGACTTCATTTCCATGGTGGAGTCCAGCACCCTGATATTTGAGCGAAAATTTGGCACTCGAGACATTCGAAGGCTTTGGTACACCAAGATAATAAAGCGACGCGGGAGAGTTACTCGAGGCGTTAAATATGAATTGCATGGTATTGGCTGCCGCATCAATTTATCGACAGGATGCGTAGATTTTGACTATGGCCCTAACGGTGAAATCAATGGCTTTGATACTTGGCGCCTATACAACTTTGCTCGTGAAAGACCCTCTAAGCATAGAAAATATTGCGATGAAGAAACCATTAAAAAAGAACTCGCAGAATATCTGAAGCTAAAAAAAATCAAAAAAATGTCAGGCATAAGTAACTTGTATGTATTGGCTGACTCAACAGAAACCGATTAGACACGACCAAAAAAGGGCCTGTTGAATCAGGCCCTGAAAAACCAAATACATACTCTCAACTCACTACAAAAAACCGTCACAGCTCATACGCATACCCCTCATACTCTTTATCTGCCTCATCCGAATCATTCATTGCATCGTCGCGTCGTCCATCAATGAGCCGGACCCTCATTCCTCGGGTCATTGATGAACGGCAATTCACTCGGGTCTTTTTCGCCTAGCGAGCGACGTGCGACAGCCTGTCATCGCCCCCCGACTCAACGGAACCCACCCCGTGAATCAACGGCCCATAACGCCGACTGAACTCCCAGTTGTACGGCACGCCATCCTTGCTGCTGCCGTTGTCCCAGTTCACCGACCAGGTCATCAAGCCTTTGATCGGCAGCCCTTTGATCGCCAGACGCTTGAGGACATTCCCGACCACGGTTTTGTCGATCACATAACCGGTGGCAGCCGCATCGTTGTTGGCCGGCAGGCCAATGACGAACTTGTCCGCCGCGATGCGGGTGAAGCCGCGAGTACCGGTCACCAGGCTTTCAGTCAGGTAATAAAGGAAATCCTCCTTCAGCGCATCGTTGTTCTGCGCAATCCACGCGCCCGCGCCGTTGTTGGCTTCCGGCACCCAGACCCCGTCGCCACCCTGGTTGTAGAATTGCGGGGCGATGAAGTCGTAGTAGCCTTCCAGCGCCTGCAGATAGCTCAGGTATTTGCCGGTGCTGGTCAGGTATGGAAACTCCGGGGCCATGCTGATGATGAAGTGCTTGCCTTGGCCTGCGTAGTGATCCTTGACCAGTTTCAGTGCGGCCGGCAGGACGGTCTTGTTGGCCGCGAAATCAATCGCGCTCTGTTCAAGATCGATGTCCAGGCCGTCGAAGCCGTAGGTTTCCACCAGACGGATGATTTCATTGGCCAGCGGTTGTTCCTGACCGCTGCGCAACTCGATGTGCGCATCGGCGCCACCGAGGGAAATCAACACAGCGCGCCCTTGGCTGTTGAGCACACCGACCTGACGGCGGAACTCGGCATCGGAAACGTTGAACGGCTTGAAGGTCGGAATGCCGCTGCCCTTCATAAAGGCTACCGCGACGACGTTGTATTCCTTGGGCACCTCTTCCAGCGACAGGCTGGCGAAGCGGCCCTGACGATAACCATCGCTCGGGCCTGCGGGCCAGTTGTGCCAGAAGCCCATGAGGATCTTTTTGCCGGCAATGCTCGGCATCAGCGAGGCGGCATCGCTCGCGGCGTTTTGCACTAAAGAGAAATCGATTTTTGACATGTTCTAATCCTTCAGAACGTGTGGGTTTGGCGGCGCAGCGCCGTTATTTGAAGTCGACGTCGAAGGCCTGATAGAAAGCGTTGCCGGTGTTGGCGACGATCCACATCAGCACGATCACGTGATGGCCTTTTTTGTTGGCCGGCAGTTTCACCGCGTGATTGACCTTGGCCTTCAGCTCATTCGGGTAGCTGTAATACGGCACCTGAGTGTAGAAGTCTTCGAAGAACGGTTGGCTTTCCAGTTGCGCACGGGTGATGCGCTGCTTCGGGTCCCAGCCGTCCTTGGTGATCAGCCAGCGATAGCCACGAGTGGTGTGCGGCGCGGTGTATTCCCACTTGATTTCGAGGGTTTGTCCCGGGGTGACATTGAGCAGCGGCCAGGTGAATGGACGACCGAGTTTCTTGCTCATTTCTTCATGGGTGAAGTTAACGCAGTCGCGGGCATCACTCTTGCCACCACTGAGGATGTAGCCGTCGGCCGGTGGCGTGACACTGTCCGAGTCGCTCTGGTATGGCGCCGGAAACGGCCCCGCTGCCAGCGCCGGGAAATTTTTCCCGCCTTCCATTTCATTGACCTGCCAGGCACCGAGCAGTCCTTGCTCAATGGCCACCGCACCGCGGCTGGCAGGAGAGATGACGCGACCATGTCGCAGTTGGGTTTGTGCTTGTGGTTGATTCATGTTTTTCACTCCGTTGATTTAAGAACTCTCCTTTCCGAGGAGAGGCCTTCAAGCTAACGGAGGCGAATTTTTTGTCCATCGGCGGTTTTGTCGCAGTCAGCGGATGAAGGCCAGCAAAACACTGCAAATACTGGATGTATATCCAGTCTTTTACGATAATACCCACCCGAGATGACGCCAAAAGATTACACGCCGATGCTGCAAAAACTGCCATTCAGTACTCACGGCAACTGTGCCTTGAACTCCTTTTCGTATTGCCCGGCGAGTTGTACTTTCTGTTTCTCGTTGAGCAATTTGCCGGCCATCTGGAAGAACTTCTGTTCTTCTTCTTTCAAATGATGATGAACCTTGTCCGACAGCTTCTTCGCGGTTGCCAACCACGCCGGACTGGACATCTCGGTCTCGTCGAGTTCTTCCATCATCTCGTCCATTTCATGGTGTTCAGCGATGGCATGGCGGCTCAGATCAACACCCTCGTCAAGCTCCATCAACGGAATGTAGAAATGGCGTTCTTCGGCGGTTTCGTGGGCCTGGAGTTCGGCTTTGAGTTGTTTGTACGCCTCGACCCGCTCCGGGGTGTCGCCGCTGGTTTCGATCAGGGTTTTGGCGTAGCTACGCTGGCGCTCATGGCTTTCGCGAAGGGCTTCGAAAATATTCATGGGGGATCCTCATCAACCGCGTGCTGGAATGACGCTGTAAAAGCTAGACCCCGGCGCGTGAGCGGCAGTTCCACCGGGTTGAGAGGGGCTTGGAAGATCACCGCCGGGCAGGATAGGCTGCGGGTTCAAACTACAAGGAAGTCAGGCATGAACTTGCGCATCGAGTTGTCACAACATTCCACAGAAGAAGAACGCCAAGCGATTCTCGCGCCCCTGCATGCCTATAACGTGGCCAAGGCCGGGATCGCGGTATCCGAACCGCTCACCCTGCTGGTGCGTGACGATCACGATCAGATTCTGGGTGGACTCTATGGCCGGCTGGTCTGCCAGTGGTTGTTCATCGATTTGCTGTCAGTGCCTGAAGCAGGCCGGGGCCAGGGTATTGGCTCGAAACTGATGCGCATGGCCGAAGAGCTGGCGCGGGAGAAAGGTTGCATCGGCGCATGGCTCGACACGTTCGACTTTCAGGCACCGGAGTTCTACAAGAAACTCGGGTACAGCCAGTTTGGTGAGATTGTCGATTATCCGCCGGGGCACAAGCGGCATTTTTTCCAGAAGCGCCTGAACGGTTGAATGTGACGCCGCCTTCGCGAGCAAGCTCGCGAAGGCGGCTTGAACCTCACCGCGACCATTGGCCCTACAGACAGGTCGCCAACGCCGCCAACCGGCGCTTGGCGACAAAATCATCCTTCTGCGCGTAGTAATTCAGCGTCGTCCCCGATGCTTCGGTGAGCACATCGACAAAAGACTCTGCCGAACGGGTATACACCGTCGTACCGCCCGATTTACGCGGTTCCAGATACGCCGCCGCATCCACGCCAAACACCGCTTCGTCCTGCCAGCCGAACTGCACACAACGCGCCACGTCTTTTTCGGCTTTGTCCGACGTCAATACCTTGTACGGGGTTTTCGTGCGAGCATCGTCCATCACCGAGCCTGCGCAACCGGCCAGCAGTGTCGCGGCCAGCGCTACCATCAGAATTCGCATTGCATTCGCTCATTCAGAAAAAAGCGGACTGTATCATCGCAGCAGCAGGAATCGTTCTGCTTTACTGCATTTATAGCGCGACAGGCGCAGGCCGCTGCGGCAACCTAAGGTCATCAGCCTCACAAGGAAAACACATGGCGCCTACCGACCAGCGACATGAACATGCCCTGAAAGTATTTCTCGACGCGCGTCCCGAACTGCGCGAATCCCTCGACCACCTCAACCCGCTACTGGCTCAGGCCAAAGGCGAAACTCAGGCGCAGTATCGTGAAGAGCGACTGCATGAAGCATTTGAGGCTGAGGCGGAAGAACAAGGTCTGTTTGCCTGGGAGCTGACACTGCTACTCACGGCCGCAACGCCTGAGGAATACCAAGCGCAGCGCCTTGAGGTGCATCGTGAAGTCGCAGAAATGGCTCATATGAGCTGGCTGGAATATTGCGATCTGTATGGCATAGAACCATAACCGCCGACCAAGGACACTTCTACCGATGCTGCCATCCGCCTCGACTCACCGCGCCAGCCCCGGGCATCTGCACACTCAGAAGTGGCGCGGGCGGATTGGTCTGGCGCTGGTGGCCGGCCTCTCGGTACTGGCCGGCATGACCGATGCCATCGGCTTTATGGCCAGCGGCGACTTCGTCTCGTTCATGAGCGGCAACACCACCCGACTTGCCGTGGCGATCAGCGATGGTGATATCGGGCTGACCCTGCGTTTGTTGATCCTCGTCGCCACTTTTATAGCCGGGAACGCCTTGGGCGTTATCGTTGCCCGTTTCGGTGGCCGCCGGGCGCTGCCGTTGCTGCTGTGTATCGCCACCCTGCTGTGTGCGGCGGCCGCCTGGCCATTCGACACACAACTGCCGGCGCTGATGGCGGCGATCATTGCGATGGGCATGCTCAATGCGTCGGTCGAAGAGGTGAACGGCTTGCCGGTCGGACTGACTTACGTGACTGGCGCATTGTCGCGGTTCGGCCGTGGTTTGGGGCGCTGGATGCTTGGCGAACGGCGCAGCGGCTGGCGGGTGCAACTGGTGCCGTGGAGCGGGATGTTTATCGGCGCGATTCTGGGGGCGGTGCTGGAACATCATTTGGGACTGAAGGCGATGTTTGTCAGCGGTGTGCTGGCGGCGGTGATCGGCTTGGTCTCGCTGAAAATCCCACGGCGCTGGCAACTGGGCTATATGCCGCGCTAACCGAGGACAACAAAATCTTTGTAGGAGTGAGCCTGCTCGCGAAGACGCCGGCACATTCTTCATCTTCACCAACTGACAGACCGCTATCGCGAGCAGGCTCACTCCTACAAGGTTTCGCGGCAGCCTCGATAAAGCTTTATCATGGCCGCAGTTTTGCTGATCGAGTCCGTTATGAAGTTCGCCATTGCGCTGTTTTCCGCCGCCCATGCGCCCTCCTCGCGCCGTGCCCTGCTGTTTGCACAAGCCGCGCTGGCCGGCGGGCATGAAATTGTCCGGCTGTTTTTCTATCAGGACGGCGTTTACAACGCTTCGGACGCGCTGGTCACCCCGCAGGACGAACTGGACCTGCCCAAACAATGGCGCACCTTCATCACCGAACAAAAGCTCGACGGCGTGGTGTGCATCGCCGCCGCCCTGCGCCGTGGCGTGCTGGACGCTGAAGAAGCCAAGCGCTATCAGCGTGACGCCGTTTCCGTCAGCGCGCCGTGGGAATTGTCCGGCCTCGGTCAGTTGCATGACGCGATTCAAGACGCTGATCGTTTGATCTGCTTTGGAGGTGCGTGAGATGGCTAAATCCCTGTTGATCATCAGCCGTCAATCGCCATGGTCTGGCCCCGCGGCCCGCGAAGCGCTGGACATCGTGCTGGCCGGTGGCGCCTTCGATCTGCCCATTGGCTTGCTGTTTCTCGATGATGGCGTGCTGCAACTCGCCGCCGGGCAGAACGCCAAGGCCCTGCAACAGAAAGACTTGAGCGCTAACCTGCAAGCGCTACCGATGTTTGGTGTCGAAGAGTTGTTCTACTGCGCAGAGAGCGCCAGCACTCGTGGCCTCGGCACTCTGTCGCTGGACGAAGCGCAGCCGCTGGCCGCCGAGCAAATCACCGCCCTTATTGACCGTTACGACCAGGTGATCACCCTCTGATGTCGACTTTGCACGTGTTGTCTCATTCCCCCTTCGGCGATGATCGTCTGACCAGTTGCCTGCGCCTGATCGGCAGCGCTGATGCCCTGCTGCTGTCCGGCGACGCGGTCTATGCTCTGCAACCGGGCACCGCGCCGTTCACCGCACTGCAAAACCGTCAGATCAAATTATGGGTTCTGGCCGAAGATGCACAGGCTCGCGCCATCGAAGTCCCGGACTGGGCTGAAGCCATTGATTACCCGGCCTTCGTCGAGTTGTCGATCCATCACGACAAGGTCAACAGCTGGCTATGAATTCCATGACCGTCGGCGCCCGCGCCATCGAACTGGACAAGGACGGCTTTCTCGTCGACCTCAGCGACTGGTCTGCCGACGTTGCCAGCGCCCTCGCCGCTGCCGAAGAGATCGAGTTGACCGCCGAACACTGGGAAGTCCTCGAACTGCTGCGTAGCTTCTACGAAGAATTCCAGCTGTCCCCGGCCACCCGGCCGCTGATCAAGTACACCGCTCTGAAACTCGGCCCGGACAAAGGCAACAGCCTGCACCTCAACCGACTGTTCAAAGGCACCCCTGCCAAACTCGCCGCGAAACTGGCGGGCCTGCCCAAACCGACGAATTGCTTATGACCGACTTTCCAGCGCTGACCCTCGAAACGCCTGCCGAACACCCGTTCGCCCAATTCGTGCGCATTCTCGGCAAGGGCAAACGCGGTGCGCGCGACCTGACGCGCGAAGAAGCCCGCGAAGCCATGGGCATGGTGCTCGACGACAAGGTTGAAGACACCCAGCTCGGCGCGTTCCTGATGTTGCTGCGGCACAAGGAAGAAAGCGCCGAGGAAATGGCCGGTTTCACCGAAGCCCTGCGCGAGCGCCTGCAGGCGCCGGCGCTGAACGTCGATCTGGACTGGCCGACTTACGCTGGCAAGAAGCGTCATCTGCCGTGGTATCTGCTGGCGGCCAAGTGTCTGGCACAGAACGGCGTGCGCATTTTCATGCACGGCGGCGGCGCACACACCGCCGGGCGTCTGTACAGCGAGCAATTGCTTGGTGAATTGAACATTCCGTTGTGCCGCACCTGGCAGCAGGTCGGCACGGCGCTGGATAACGGTGGCCTGGCCTTCATGCCGCTGGTGGACTGGGCGCCGCAACTGCAAAAGATGATCGATTTGCGCAACACCCTGGGCCTGCGCTCGCCGATTCATTCGCTGGCGCGGATTCTCAATCCACTGGGCGCGCGTTGCGGCCTGCAAAGCATTTTCCATCCTGGTTATCAGGCAGTGCATCGCGATGCCAGTGGTTTGCTTGGCGACACGGCGATTGTGGTCAAAGGCGATGGCGGCGAAATCGAGATCAACCCGGATGCCGACAGCCACCTCTACGGCACCACCGCCGGCGAGAGCTGGGACGAGGAATGGCCGCAATTGTCGGCGCAACGCCACGTCAAACCGGCGACCCTGGACGTCGAACACCTGAAAGCCGTATGGCGTGGCGAGGTGGTCGACAGTTACCCGCAAATGGCGTTGATTGCGACCATGGCGCTGGCCTTGCGCGGTCTCGGTCAAAGCCGTGAGCAAGCCTTCGCAACCGCCGAGCACTACTGGGCCGCGCGGAACAAATCGATTTAACCGATCATTCGCGCCTGATCTTTGCGCTTTTTGTTCGAACTCATCGGAATAGACTCGACTCCAACGATTATTGGTTTACGGAGTCTTGATCATGGGTTTACTCGTCGATGGCCACTGGCAGGACAAGTGGTACGAAAGCAGCAAGGACGGCGCCTTCCAGCGCGAACAGGCCAAGCGCCGCAACTGGGTAACCGCCAACGGCGAACCCGGCCCCAGCGGTGAAGGCGGTTTTGCCGCAGAGGCCGGGCGCTATCACCTCTATGTTTCGCTCGCCTGTCCGTGGGCGCATCGCACGCTAATCCTGCGCAAACTCAAAGGCCTGGAAAGTCTCATCGATGTCTCGGTGGTCAGTTGGTTGATGCTGGAAAATGGCTGGACCTTCGACACGACGCTCGGCTCAACCGGTGACAAACTCGATGGCTTTGAATTCATGCATCAGCGCTATACCGCCGACACTGCCGATTACACCGGCCGCGTCACCGTGCCGGTGCTGTGGGACAAGAAGCTCAAGCGCATCGTCAGTAATGAATCAGCGGAGATCATCCGCATGTTCAACAGCGCGTTCGATGGTTTGACCGGCAATGATCTGGATTTCTATCCGGCGCCATTACGCGGCGAGATCGATGCGCTGAACGAGCGGATTTATCCGGCGGTGAACAACGGCGTGTATCGCGCAGGTTTTGCGACGTCGCAACAGGCTTATGAAGAAGCGTTCGATGAGGTGTTTGCCGAGCTGGATCATCTGGAGCGGGTGCTGGGTGCCAATCGCTACTTGTCGGGTGAGTACCTGACGGAAGCGGACATCCGTTTGTTCACCACGATGATTCGTTTTGACGCGGTCTACCACGGCCACTTCAAGTGCAACCTGCGGCGGATTGCCGATTACCCGAATCTGTCAAACTGGCTGCGTGAGGTTTATCAGTTGCCGGGGATTGCTGAGACGGTGGATTTCCAGCACATCAAGAACCACTACTACGGCAGTCACAAGACGATCAACCCGACTGGAGTTGTGCCGAAGGGGCCGGAGCAGGACTTCAGCGTGGCCCATGATCGGGCCCGGTTGAGCGGCAAAGGGGTTTGGCGAAAAGGTTGAGAGTTATAGGGTTTTGGAAGGCCTCTTCGCGAGCAAGCTCGCTCCCACACTGGATATGTGTCGTTCACAAATCCCCTGTGGGAGCGAGCTTGCTCGCGAATGGGTCAACTCGGTTTTTCAGACTTGCGCCTGAGCCCCTTCGAACCACGCCAGTTTCTCGCGCAGTTGCACCACTTCACCGACGATGATCAGTGTCGGCGCATGCACTTCATGCTCCGCCACCAGTCGCGGCAGGTCAGCCAGCGTGCCGGTGAAGACGCGCTGATTGACCGTGGTGCCCTGCTGAATCAATGCCGCCGGGGTATCGGCTGAACGACCATGTTTGATCAGTTGTTCGCAGATGACCGGCAACCCAACCAGGCCCATGTAGAACACCAGCGTCTGCGCCGGCGCGACAAGGTCGGCCCAAGGCAGATCGGTGGAGCCGTCCTTCAGATGGCCGGTAACAAAGCGCACCGACTGCGCGTAATCACGATGCGTCAGCGGAATCCCGGCATACGCCGCGCAACCGCTGGCAGCAGTAATGCCCGGCACCACCTGAAACGGAATGCCGTGAGCGGCCAGTTCTTCGATCTCTTCGCCACCACGGCCGAAGATAAACGGATCACCGCCCTTCAACCGCACCACGCGCTTGCCGGCCTTGGCCAGTTCGACCAGTTGCTGGTTGATCTGATCCTGTGGCACGGCGTGATCAGACCGACGCTTGCCGACGTAGACCCGCTCGGCATCACGACGGCACAGCTCAAGAATCGCTGGCGCCACCAAGCGGTCGTACAGCACCACATCGGCTTGCTGCATCAGACGCAACGCCTTGAAGGTCAGCAGGTCCGGATCGCCCGGGCCCGCGCCGACCAGATACACCTCGCCGGTCGTGACCATGGCTTCGCCATCGATCTTGGCTTGCAGCAGACGCTCGGCTTCGGCGCCCTGCCCGGCCAGTTGCCGGTCGGCAATCGGCCCCTGAAACACGTCTTCCCAGAAACCACGACGCTGCTGCACATCCGGAAACAGGCTTTTCACCTGATTGCGGAAACGCGCGGCGAGCCCGGCCAATTGGCCGTAGGTCGATGGAATCCAGGTTTCGATCTTGGCGCGGATCAAACGCGCCAGCACCGGCGCATCGCCGCCGCTGGACACGGCAATGATCAGCGGCGAACGGTCGACGATCGCCGGGAAGATCACGCTGCACAAGGCAGGCGCGTCGACCACGTTGACCGGCACGCAGCGCTTGTGCGCATCGGTGGAGACTTGGGCGTTCAGCGTCTCATCGTCGGTGGCGGCAATAATCAGCCCGCAACCGTCGAGATCCGCCTCGACGTAACCGCGCAACAGGCATTCACCGCCGGAGGCGACGACCAGTTCACGCAGTTGCGTTTCGATTTCAGGTGCGACCACCCGCAGCAGCGCACCGGCATCGGCCAGCAGGCGGGATTTGCGCAAGGCAATTTCCCCCCCACCGACGACCAACACACGACTGCCGCGCAGGTTGTGAAACAGCGGCAGATATTTCATTTAGCCGATGACCTCAAGGCCACCCATGTACGGCTTGAGTACGTCCGGCACACGGATCGAGCCGTCGGCCTGCTGGTAGTTTTCCAGCACGGCAACCAGCGTACGACCAACCGCCAGACCGGAACCGTTCAGGGTGTGCACCAGCTCAGGCTTGCCGGTTTCCGGATTGCGGAAACGCGCTTGCATACGACGGGCCTGGAAGTCGCCGCAGTTCGAGCACGAGGAGATTTCGCGGTACTTGTCCTGGCTCGGGATCCACACTTCGAGGTCGTAAGTCTTGACTGCGCTGAAGCCCATGTCGCCGGTGCACAGCGCCAGGGTGCGGTAAGGCAGGCCGAGCAGTTGCAGGACTTTTTCGGCGTTGGCGGTCAGGCCTTCCAGCGCTTCCATCGAAGTCGATGGCTCAACGATCTGGACCATTTCGACTTTGTCGAACTGGTGCTGACGGATCATGCCGCGGGTGTCACGGCCCGATGCACCGGCTTCACTGCGGAAGCACGGAGTGTGCGCGACGAACTTGATCGGCAGCAGTTTCGAATCGACGATTTCGCCCGCAACGATGTTGGTCAGCGACACTTCAGCGGTCGGGATCAGGTAGAGATCGGCTTCGCCTTCGCGCGCGATCTTGAACAGGTCTTCTTCGAACTTCGGCAGTTGACCGGTGCCTTGCAGCGCCGGCGCCTGAACCAGATAAGGCGTGTAAGCCTCTTCGTAGCCGTGCTCGTTGACGTGCAGGTTGATCATGAACTGCGCCAGGGCGCGGTGCAGACGCGCGATCGGGCCACGCAGCAGGGCGAAACGCGCGCCGGACAGCTTGGCAGCGGTTTCGAAGTCCAGCCAGCCGAACTTCTCGCCCAGGGCAACGTGATCTTTCACTTCGAAGTCGAACGCGGTCGGCGTGCCCCAGCGGCGCACTTCAACGTTGTCGTCTTCGTCTTTGCCGACCGGCACGGACTCGTGCGGCAGGTTGGGGATACCGAGCAGAATCGAGTCCAGTTCAGTCTGGATCGCGTCCAGCTCGACTTTACCGGCACTCAGTTCGCCCGCCATGCGCTCGACGTCCGCCATCAACGGCGCGATGTCTTCGCCGCGCTGCTTGGCCTGACCGATGGATTTGGAACGCGCGTTACGCTCAGCCTGCAGTGCTTCGGTGCGGGTCTGGACGGTCTTGCGCTGTTCTTCCAGCGCTTCGATGCGCGCGGTATCCAGGGCAAAGCCACGGGAAGCCAGGCGGTCCGCTACGTCCTGAAGGTTGCTACGTAACAGTTTGGAATCGAGCATGTCGGTTTCTCGTTATCAAAGTTTGGTCAAAGACAGGCCAGCCCACGTCGCGAGCAGCCCGCCGAATACGCTGAGTGCCGCATAGCCCAGAGCCAGCGGCACTTGCCCGCTTTCCAGCAGGCGCACCGTATCCAGTGAAAAGGATGAAAATGTCGTCAGCCCCCCAAGGAAGCCGACCATCAACCCGGCGCGTACCTCGATCGGCACTTCCGGGCGTATCAAAAACAGGCCGTACAACACGCCAATCAGCAGACAGCCCACGATATTAACGGCCAGCGTCGCGGTATAGAAGTGCCGCGGCCAATTGGCGTTGACCCAATTACCGGTGGCGAAGCGCAACAAGGTGCCGGCAACCCCGCCGGCGGAGACCGCAATGATCAATGGAAGCACTATTTTCTCCGCTGCCGAGGGCTTAAACGATCGAGTTGGGCGAGGTGGTTGAGCTTCTCGCCGATCTTCAATTCCAGACCGCGCGGCACCGGTTGGTAGAACGGGATGGGATCAAGCTCTTCCGGGAAATAGTCTTCGCCGGCGGCATAAGCGTCCGGCTCGTCGTGGGCGTAGCGGTATTCGTCACCGTAGCCCAATTGTTTCATCAGTTTGGTCGGTGCGTTGCGCAGGTGCAGTGGCACTTCCAGCGAGCCGTTTTCAGCGGCGGCGCGCAAAGCGGTTTTGAAGCCCATGTACACCGCGTTGCTTTTTGGCGCACAGGCCAGATAGGTGATGGCTTGGGCCACGGCCAACTCGCCTTCCGGGCTGCCGAGACGCTCCTGCACTTCCCACGCCGCCAGGCACAGGCTGAGGGCGCGCGGGTCGGCATTGCCGATGTCTTCGCTGGCCATGCGCACTACGCGCCGGGCCAGGTACAGCGGATCGCAACCGCCGTCGATCATTCGCGCAAACCAGTACAGTGCACCGTCGGGGTTGGAGCCGCGCACGGACTTGTGCAGCGCCGATATCTGGTCGTAGAACGCTTCGCCGCCCTTGTCGAAACGCCGGCGGGTGTCGCCGAGCAGGCTCTGCAGCAGCTCGGTGCCGATTTCGCTGTTGTCTTCAGCCAGGTCCGAGGCGTTTTCCAGCAGGTTGAGCAGACGCCGGCCATCGCCATCGGCGGCGGACAGCAGCATCTGGAAGCCTTCATCGTTCAGCGTCAGGTTGCGCTTGCCCAGACCGCGCTCTTCGGTAAGCGCGCGGTGCACCAGTTTGCGCAGCGCCGCTTCGTCGAGGCTTTTCAGCACGTAGACGCGAGCACGCGACAACAAGGCGTTGTTGAGTTCGAACGAAGGGTTTTCGGTGGTGGCGCCGATGAAGATCAGCGTGCCGTCTTCAACGTAAGGCAGAAACGCATCCTGCTGGGATTTGTTGAAGCGGTGCACTTCATCGACGAACAAAATGGTGCGCTTGCCGTACTGGCCGGCCTGCTGCTTGGCAATTTCAACGGCCTGACGGATCTCTTTGACCCCGGCGAGCACCGCCGAGACCGTTTCGAAGTGCGCATCGGAGACTTCCGCGAGCAACCGCGCCAAAGTGGTTTTACCCACTCCGGGCGGGCCCCAGAAGATCATCGAATGCAGGGCACCCTGCTCCAGCGCCTCACGCAGAGGCTTGCCGCGAGCGAGCACGTGCTCCTGACCGACGTACTCATCCAGATTGGTCGCACGCAAACGCGCGGCCAGTGGCTGGGCAATCGGTGCACTGCGAAACAGATCCATCACGTAGCGTTGAAACCTCTATTTGATCAGGTCGATCATTTGCCCTTGTGGGAGCGAGCCTGCTCGCGAAAGCGGTGTATCAGCCACTATTAATGCTGGATGAAATATCGCTTTCGCGAGCAGGTTCGCTCCCACAGGGTTTACGTGTTTATTCCTGGATCACGTCGGCACCCTTGGGGATGTCGAACTTGAACTTCGATGCCGATACCGGCTCGTTGGCCTTGACCCCGGTAAACAGGATGTTGGTGCGCTGGCCGACGCTGTCGATCAGTTGCATATCGTTGAGCAGACCGTTGCGGAACGACAGACGCAGGTTATCGAACAGAGTGTCTTTGGTTTTCGGCTTGAGGGTGAAGTCGATCACGCCGCCCGCCTCTTTCGCGCTGATATCAAAGCTCTGGCTGATCTTCGACACATCACCGGACAGCAGCAGCGCCGGGGTTTGGGTCAGACGCTCGTCGAGCTTCTTGATGGTCGCCTGTTCCAGATCCGGGTCCCACAGGGTGACTTTCTTGCCATCGGAAACCATGGTCTGTTCGTTTGGCGCATTGGTGTGCCAGTAGAACAGGCCCGGACGCTGCAGGGTCATGTTGCCGGTGGTTTCCTGCAACTGCGTGCCGCTGCCGTCGAGGGTCAGCTGCGAGAAGTTCGCGCTCAGGGTCTTGGATGTTTCCAGCAATTGGGTCAGACGCGCCACGTCCTTGTCATCGGCGTGGGCCGTGAGAGTGGTCAGCGCCAGTACTGGCAGCAGCATGCGGATAAGACGCATGGGAGTCCTCTTGAATACTCGTTGGGAGAGCGGCGGCACATCATTGTCCCGCCTCTTGCGTTTGCAATCAGTCGCGTACCGGGCCTGGGGCCAGGACTTCACGGGAACCGTTGGTGTTCATCGAGGTGACGACCCCGGCCATTTCCATGGCTTCGATCATCCGAGCGGCGCGGTTGTAGCCGATCTTCAGCTTGCGCTGTACAGCGGAAATCGAGGCACGACGGCTTTCGAGAACGAACTGTACGGCTTCGTCATACAGCGCGTCGGCTTCCGGATCATCGCCGTCGCCGCCACCGCTGCTGCCTTCAAAACCGCTGCCAGCTTCTTCAACACCGTTGAGGATGTCATCGTTGTATTCCGGTGCGCCGCGCAGTTTCCACGCTTCGACCACACGGTGTACCTCATCGTCGGATACGAATGCACCGTGAACCCGAATCGGCAGGCTGGTGCCCGGCGGCATGTAGAGCATGTCACCGTGACCGAGCAGTTGTTCGGCGCCACCCTGATCGATGATGGTGCGGGAGTCGATCTTGCTCGACACCTGGAACGCCATACGCGTAGGAATGTTGGCCTTGATCAGACCGGTGATCACGTCCACCGACGGCCGCTGGGTCGCGAGGATCAAGTGAATACCGGCAGCACGGGCCTTCTGGGCGATACGGGCGATCAGTTCTTCAACCTTCTTGCCGACGATCATCATCATGTCGGCGAATTCGTCGACCACCACGACGATGGTCGGCAGTTTCTGCAGCAGCGGCGCTTCGTCGTGAATGCTTTCACGCTTGTACAGCGGATCGCTCAACGGCTCGCCGGCATCCTGCGCTTCCTTGACCTTGGCGTTGAAGCCGGACAGGTTACGCACGCCCATCTTCGCCATCAGTTTGTAGCGGCGCTCCATCTCGGCAACGCTCCAGCGCAGGGCATTGGCAGCGTCTTTCATGTCGGTCACAACCGGGCAAAGCAGATGCGGAATGCCTTCGTAGATCGACAGTTCCAGCATTTTCGGGTCGATCATGATCAGCTTGGCGTCTTCCGGGCCGGACTTGAACAGGATCGACAGGATCATCGCGTTCACACCCACCGACTTACCGGAACCGGTCGTACCGGCCACCAGCAGGTGCGGCATCTTCGCCAGGTCAGTAATGACCGGCTTACCGCCGATGTCGTGACCCAGCGCCAGGGTGACCGGCGATTTGAAATTGTCGTATTCAGGCGTCGACAGCACTTCGGAGAAGCGCACGATCTGCCGGTCTTCGTTGGGAATCTCGATACCGACGGTGGTCTTGCCCGGAATCACCTCGACCACCCGCACACTGGTCACGGCCAGGGAACGTGCAAGGTCTTTGGCCAGGTTGGCGATGCGGCTGACTTTGACACCGGCGGCAGGCTGGATTTCGTAACGGGTAATCACCGGGCCCGGGTGAATCGAATCCACCGTGACCTCAACACCGAACTCCTTGAGCTTGATCTCCAGCAAATGGCCGACGGCCGCCAGGGATTCAGGTGAGTAATTGAGTTGTTTCTTTTCCGCCGGATCAAGAATCGAGATCGGCGGCAAGGTGCCTTCCACGGCGCTGTCGACGAACAACGGCACCTGCTTCTCTTTCTGTACGCGCTTGCTTGGCTCGGGCGCCTTGGCCGGGGCCGGGGCGATAACCGGCGGCACTTGTTTCTCGCGGTCGGACATGTGCTTGCTCAGGGCTTGCTCACGTTCGATCAGGCGTTCTTTGACTTTGGCTTGTTCGCGCTTGTCGGTGACCGTCGGCGCGACCACGTCATGCACGCGATCGTCGACTTCACGCAATTGCGCAACCAGTTGCTTGCGCTCGGTACGGGCCGACCACCAGCGATTGAGCGCGCCTTGAAACAGTTCGAACAGATCAAGGGTGATCTTGCCGGTGATGTCCATCACCTTGAACCACGACAGATCGGTAAATACTGTCAGGCCAAACAGGAACAGCGCGATGAACAACAGGGTGCTGCCCTGAATATTCAGCGCATTCTTCGCCAGATTGCCGAGGCTTTCGCCCAACGCGCCACCAGCCCCCGCGGGCAGGCCCGAGGCCGCGTGAAAGTGCAGATGCGCCAGCGCAGCGCCAGACAACACCAGAAACACCAGACCGATCAGACGCCAGGAAAACAGCCAGCCGCTCCACTGCCATGGCTCGTGGCGCTGGCGGAAAATCTGGTACGCCTTGATCGCCAGCAGCAACGGGAAGATATAGGCGAAGTAACCCAGCACCATGAACAGGATGTCGGCGCTGTAGGAACCCGCCGGGCCGCCGAAATTCTGTACGTCATCGATCTTGCTGTTGTGGCTCCAGCCTGGATCGTCCTTGCCGTAGGTCAGCAAAGCCATCATCAGGAACAGGCACAAGGCGCCGATGGCGATCAATGCACCTTCCTTGAGCCGGTAGTGCAACTGTTGGCGCCAGAGCGGGACGACTGTTTTTGGTGCTTCGGTGGATTTCTTCAAAACGCTTCTTTTCCTGCGCCCGAGGCGCGTCCATCTATTGAATGACGATAAAAAACTGCCCAATCCAGGCAGGTAAAAAAGTGAACGAGCGCAACTGAGACTACTTTTAACACTGTGCTGCCGCTTTTATAAATACAGCGCACGGCGAACATTCTGTAACAGCCCGGCATTGTACGGGTTTGTGCGTGCGATGCCATGCTTCAAGCCCCAGGATTGAGCATAGTCAAGCACACAGAAGCCGGGACTCAATTTGAGCATGCATTACCTTTTGTGACAAAGGCTTATGAGGTCTATTTGATGAACGTAGCGAAGCATTCACGCCTGATCATCCTCGGCTCCGGCCCGGCCGGTTACAGCGCTGCCGTGTATGCCGCCCGTGCCAACCTCAAACCCGTGGTCATCACCGGCCTGCAGGCCGGTGGCCAGCTCACCACCACCGTCGAGGTCGACAACTGGCCCGGTGACGTCGAAGGCCTCACCGGCCCGGTGCTGATGGAGCGCATGCAGAAACACGCCGAACGCTTTGCCACAGAGATCGTTTACGACCACATCCACACCGCCAAGTTGCAGCAGCGCCCGTTCGAGCTTATCGGCGACAGCGGCACTTACACCTGCGACGCACTGATCATTGCCACCGGCGCCTCGGCGCAGTATCTGGGCTTGCCCTCGGAAGAAGCCTTCGCCGGCAAAGGCGTTTCCGCCTGTGCGACCTGTGACGGCTTCTTCTATCGCAATCAGGTGGTCGCCGTAGTCGGCGGCGGCAATACGGCGGTTGAGGAGGCACTTTACCTGTCGAACATCGCCAGGGAGGTGCACCTGATCCATCGTCGCGACAAACTGCGTTCGGAGAAAATCCTTCAGGACAAACTGTTCGAGAAAGCTGCGAACGGCAACGTGCGCCTGCACTGGAACCAGAATCTCGACGAAGTGCTCGGCGATGCCAGCGGCGTCACCGGCGCGCGACTGCGGGACAGTCATACCGGCGAAACCCGCGAACTGGCGTTGGCCGGCGTATTCATTGCCATTGGTCACAAGCCCAACACTGACCTGTTCCAAGGCCAGTTGCCGATGCGCGACGGCTACTTGCGGGTCAAGGGCGGCAGCGACGGCGACGCCACCGCCACCGAGATTCCCGGGGTATTTGCCGCCGGTGACGTGGCTGACCACGTTTACCGCCAGGCGGTAACGTCAGCCGGTGCCGGCTGCATGGCCGCACTGGATGCCGAGAAGTATCTGGACGACATTCCTGTCATTTAACGGCACACTTTATCGCGGGCCAGACGCCCCACCGCCCTCCCCTTCTGTAAGCCTGGATGCCATGCTGACTTGGTTACAACGTAATTCCCTGACTTTTCCGCCACTGGAAAAGGCCATGCGCGACCCCAACGGATTGCTGGCTGCGGGTGGCGATTTGTCGGCCGACCGGCTGATTCAAGCTTATCGCCATGGCTGCTTTCCATGGTTTTCCGAGGGTCAGCCGATTCTCTGGTGGTCGCCGGATCCGCGCACGGTATTGTTTCCCGACGAACTGCATGTCTCGCGCAGCCTCGGCAAACTGCTGCGTCAGGAACGCTATCAAGTGACCTTCGATCAGGATTTCGATGCCGTGATCCGCGCCTGTGCCGCACCACGGGATTACGCCGATGGCACCTGGATCACCGAGGCGATGCAGGACGCCTATGTCGAACTGCATCGTCGCGGCTTCGCGCATTCGGTGGAGGTATGGGATCAGGGCGAACTGGTCGGTGGCCTGTACGGCCTGGCGATGGGCCAATTGTTTTTTGGTGAATCGATGTTCAGCCGCGCCGACAATGCCTCGAAATTCGGCTTTGCCACCCTTGTGCGGCACCTGAAAGACTCGGGATTCGTGCTGATCGATTGCCAGATGCCGACCGATCATCTGCACAGCCTCGGCGCCAGAGCCATTCCCCGCCAGGAATTCGCCGACTATCTGGCCCGCCATCTGGACCAACCCAATCGTGCCACCTGGGTTTGCTGAGCGACTTTTGCGCGCGTGGCTTACACTTAATTCACCAGCTTATCCCGAGGGTTGATCATGACCGAGTTGGCGCGATTGAAGTTCTATGCCACTCAGCCTCACTCTTGCAGTTATCTGCCCGAGGAGCAGGCCACGACCCTGTTTCTCGATCCGAGTCAGCCCATGGATGTGCATGTCTACGCAGACCTGTCGGAAATGGGCTTTCGTCGCAGCGGCGATCATCTGTACCGTCCGCATTGCCAGAACTGCAATGCGTGCGTGCCTGCGCGCATTCCCGTGGCGCAGTTCATGCCCAATCGTCAGCAGAAGCGGATTCTCAAGCGCAATACGGATTTGCAGGTGCGCCCGGCCAAACCGCAATTCAGCGAAGAATATTTCGATCTGTATCAGCGTTACATCGAACAGCGTCACGCAGACGGCGACATGTACCCGCCGAGCCGTGATCAGTTCGCGACGTTTCTGGTCCGCGACTTGCCGTTCTCGCGCTTTTACGAGTTCCGACTCGACGGACGGTTGCTCGCCGTGGCGGTCACCGATTTACTGCCGAACGGTTTGTCAGCGGTGTACACCTTTTACGAACCCGCCGAAGAACGCCGCAGCCTTGGCCGATTTGCCATCCTCTGGCAAATCGCCGAGAGCCAGCGCCTCGGGCTTGAGGCGGTGTACCTCGGTTACTGGATCAAGAACTGCAAAAAGATGAACTACAAGACGCAATATCGCCCCATCGAACTGCTGATTAATCAGCGCTGGGTGATCCTCAACTAAACCCAAGCCGTAAACCCCTTGGCGTAAACCCCATTTTTCGGGCACAATGCACGCCGCTTTTGCCTGGCGCAGTTGCACCGGGCCATTCATTGGATACCGAGGGCTTTACTGCATGTCGAAAGAAGACAGCTTCGAAATGGAAGGCACTGTCGTCGACACCCTGCCCAACACCATGTTTCGTGTGGAGTTGGAAAATGGGCACGTCGTAACCGCGCATATTTCCGGCAAGATGCGCAAGAACTACATTCGTATTCTTACCGGTGACAAAGTGCGCGTCGAGCTGACGCCCTATGACTTGAGCAAAGGGCGCATCACTTACCGCGCTCGTTAATCAAGTCAATACAGAACGCCCGGTTTATGCCGGGCGTTTTTGTTTGTCTGCGTTTTGGGTTTTTGGGGGCATATCCGTTTTCTCGGGTGCTGCCGCTGGTGGTTTCGCTCTTACAGCGAGTCACCTTTTCCAAACGCCGAAAAGGTAACCCAAAAGGCTTTGCCCCGGCGTACGGCACTTCGCTGAAGCTCAGTGTTCCCTCGCTACGGTGTCCATCCGGGGGCATCGCCTACGGTTTGCTTCGCTACACCTCCTCTCGATGTATGCGGCTTCGCCGCACGGCGCTGCGCGCCTCCCCTCGGATGAACACCTTCGCTCGGCCTGCCGAAGGGGCAAAAAATCAAAAGCCAAAGCAAGATCAAAAGCCAGATCAAAAGCCCCTCACCCTAGCCCTCCCGAAACGTCGGACCGCCCGTAGGGAGAGGGGACTGACCGAGTTGTTTGGGAGAACTACGCCGACTTGGGATATCGAGTTGAACGCGAATTTTGAGAGGCCCACCATCGGCTCCCTCTCCTCGGGGGAGAGGGCTGGGGTGAGGGGTGAATCCACCACAAATCCAAAGCCGACCACGCTGTGCTCCTCACCACTCAACAGGATGAGCGTTAGCTCGGCTGCAGCTTTTGATCTGTAAGGCGACGTCGGAAGGCTGAGTGGAGGGATTGATCCGGGCGTGGGAGCGCAGCGACCGTTTGGCGCAGCCAAACACAGCGAGAGGAGGTGCAGCGAAGCAAACCGTAGGCGCTGCGCCCGGATCGATCCCGGAGCGAAGGAACCCCGAGCCCCAGCGAGCGGGCCGCACGTAGGAGCAAGCGTTTTTTGCTTACTTTTTTTGGCGTTTGAAAAAAAGTGAGTCGCCGTAAGGGCGAAACCGTAATAAGCCATCACCGCAGCAACGGATATACACACAAAAACACCAGCCAACAAAAAGGCGCCCGAAGGCGCCCTCTTGATCCAAGGCCGTCAGGCCATTTCTGCGGTAGTCTCGAAGTCAAACGTCAACTCACCATCCTTGATGTCGATGTGCACCACACCGCCATGCTCGGCCAGCTCGCCAAACAGAATCTCCTCCGCCAACGGACGCTTGATCTTGTCCTGGATCAGACGAGCCATCGGACGCGCACCCATCGCCGAGTCATAACCACCCGCCGCCAGCCAACTACGCGCAGCATCAGTGACCTCAAGCAACACACGCTTGTCTTCCAACTGCGCCTGAAGCTCGGTAAGGAACTTGTCCACCACACTTTTGATGACCTCATGACTGAGGCGACCAAACTGGATAATGGTGTCCAGACGGTTACGGAACTCCGGCGTAAAGCTCTTCTTGATCACTTCCATCGCATCAGACGAGTGGTCCTGATGGGTGAAACCGATCGAAGCACGCGCCGCTGTTTCGGCACCAGCGTTGGTGGTCATGATCACAATCACGTTGCGGAAGTCCGCCTTGCGCCCGTTGTTGTCGGTCAGCGTACCGTGATCCATCACCTGCAACAGCAGGTTGAAGACTTCCGGATGCGCCTTCTCGATTTCATCAAGGAGCAATACGCAATGCGGCTGCTTGGTGATCGCCTCGGTCAACAGACCGCCCTGATCGAAACCGACATACCCAGGAGGCGCACCGATCAGACGCGACACGGTGTGACGCTCCATGTACTCGGACATGTCGAAGCGAACCAGCTCGATCCCCAACGCCTTGGCCAATTGCCGCGCAGCCTCGGTTTTACCAACACCGGTCGGGCCTGCGAACAGGAACGAACCGACTGGCTTGTCGGGTGATTTAAGCCCGGCACGCGACAGCTTAATCGCGGTCGACAGCGAATCGATCGCCGCGTCCTGACCAAACACCGTCAGCTTCAGGTCACGCTCCAGGTTACGCAGCAGCTCCTTGTCGGAACTGGTGACGTGCTTCGGTGGAATCCGTGCGATTTTCGCCACGATGTCTTCGACCTGTGGCACTTCGATGCGCTTCACGCGTTTTTCGACCGGTTGCAGACGCTGATAGGCGCCCGCCTCGTCGATCACGTCGATGGCCTTGTCCGGCATGTGCCGGTCATTGATGTAGCGCGAAGCCAGCTCAGCAGCGGCGCGCAACGACTCATCGCTGTATTCGATGTTGTGGTGCTGCTCGAAACGCCCTTTCAGGCCGCGCAGGATACCGATGGTGTCTTCCACCGACGGCTCGACGACATCGACCTTCTGGAAGCGACGCGCCAGGGCACGGTCCTTCTCGAAGATGCCACGAAATTCCTGGAACGTGGTCGAGCCGATGCAGCGAATGTCGCCAGACGACAGCAGCGGCTTGAGCAGGTTCGAAGCATCCATCACGCCACCGGAAGCAGCGCCGGCACCGATGATGGTGTGGATTTCGTCGATGAACAGGATTGCCTGCGGACGTTTTTTCAGTTCGTTGAGCAGCGCCTTGAAGCGCTTCTCGAAATCACCACGATACTTGGTGCCCGCGAGCAGAGCGCCAAGGTCGAGCGAGTAAACAACGCTGTTGGCCAGCAGGTCCGGCACCTGATTATCAACAATGCGCTTGGCCAGGCCTTCGGCAATCGCGGTTTTACCCACGCCCGCCTCGCCTACCAGCAGCGGATTGTTTTTGCGCCGGCGCGCGAGAATCTGCGCGACACGCTCGACTTCCGACTCACGGCCGACCAGCGGATCGATACGACCCTGGCGCGCGAGTTCGTTGAGGTTGCTGGCATAAGCATCCAGAGGATTGCCTGAAGAAGAAGACTCACCGCCCTCGTCGTCCTGCATATCTTGTTCACCTTCAGAGTGATCGCCATGCCCCGGCACTTTGGATATGCCATGAGCGATGTAATTGACGACATCGATGCGCGCAACGCTCTGCTGTTTCAGCAGGAACACTGCCTGACTCTCTTGCTCACTGAAGATTGCGACCAGCACGTTGGCGCCAGTCACTTCGCGTTTGCCCGAGCTCTGTACGTGGAAAACAGCACGTTGCAGTACACGCTGGAAGCCCAGGGTTGGCTGGGTTTCTCGATCTTCGTCATGAACGGGGATCAATGGCGTGGTGGAGTCGATGAACTCCTGCAGGTCATGCTTGAGTTTGTCGAGGTTTGCGCCACAGGCACGCAAAACGGTGGCGGCAGCCTCATTGTCCAATAGGGCCAGCAAAAGGTGTTCGACGGTCATGAATTCATGACGTTTCGAACGAGCCTCCTTGAAGGCTAGATTGAGGGTGACTTCGAGCTCGCGGTTTAACATAGCTTCACCTCATACCCAAGTGGTCGGCGATTAACCGTCCTTCTCGATTTCACAGAGTAGCGGATGCTGGCTTTCCCTGGCGTACTGGTTGACCTGCATGGCCTTTGTCTCGGCGATGTCGCGGGTAAACACTCCACATACTGCCCGCCCTTCTGTGTGGACGGCCAGCATGACCTTGGTCGCCAGCTCGCGATTCAGGTTAAAAAACACCTCGAGCACTTCGACGACGAAATCCATCGGTGTGTAGTCATCATTAAACAAAACCACCTTGTACATCGGCGGCGCCTGTAACGCAGGCTTTGCTTCCTGAACAGCAACGCCTGCCGAATCGTCGTCGTGCTCCTCTGGAAGATCCTTTTGGAGAAGCGGGCGATCCTGATTGAATGTTAGTCGAATCTGGCTGATTGCATGCATGGAAAGAAAGGTTCGTCAGTTGTGCAAATACAGTGGTGGGGGCGGCTGTCCACGTTTTCAACTCCGACTGCCCGGTCACCTTGACTATCGGGAAAACGGTGTTACAACCAATAGAACCCACAGTGGGTAAAAAAGATCCGCGGAGTCAATTCTTTTAACGAATAAGATTGCGGATGAATTGGATGATACTCCAGCGATGGAGTCTGTTGCAGAGGGATTTGAGCATGGCTGTCGGCAAGGTGAAATGGTTCAACAATGCCAAGGGATTCGGCTTTATCAATACCGACGCCCGCGAAGGCCGCGATGAAGACGGAAAAGAGATTGATTTCTTTGCGCACTACTCCGCCATTCAGATGGACGGGTATAGAACCCTCAAGGCTGGACAACTGGTGAGTTTTGAGATTGTTCAAGGCCCCAAGGGGCTGCATGCCCTAAAAATCACAAACGTCATCATTGAACCATCCAGCCCCGCTGAGAGTGCTGCTTTTGGCGCTGCCGCTGCCGCTGCCGCTGCCGCTGCCGCTGCCGCAACTGCCAAAGCGTGAGCTGACTGATCTTCACCTGAATACCCCAAGCAATAAAAAACCGCCTGACTCAATGAAGAATCAGGCGGTTTTTATGTGCCCGCGTTTTACATATGCGAAATCAGCGCATCGCCAAAGCCCGAAGACGAAACCAGCTTGGCCCCGTCCATCAGACGCTCGAAGTCATAGGTCACAGTCTTGGCCGAAATAGCGCCGTTGGTGCCCTTGATGATCAGATCCGCCGCTTCGGTCCAGCCCATGTGGCGCAGCATCATCTCTGCAGAGAGAATCAGCGAACCCGGGTTGACCTGATCCTTGCCGGCGTACTTCGGCGCAGTACCGTGGGTGGCCTCGAACATCGCCACGGTGTCGGACAGGTTGGCGCCCGGCGCGATGCCGATACCGCCCACTTCCGCCGCCAGGGCGTCGGAGAGGTAGTCGCCGTTCAGGTTGAGGGTCGCGATCACATCGTATTCGGCCGGGCGCAGCAGGATCTGCTGGAGCATGGCGTCGGCGATGGCATCTTTGACCACAACGTTCTTGCCGGTTTTCGGGTTTTTGAACTGCATCCACGGACCGCCGTCGAGCAGAGTCGCGCCGAATTCTTCAGCGGCCACTTCGTAGGCCCACTCTTTGAAGGCACCTTCGGTGAACTTCATGATGTTGCCTTTGTGCACGATGGTCAGCGAATCGCGGTCGTTATCGACCACATATTGCAGGGCCTTGCGCGCCAGACGCTTGGTGCCTTCCAGCGAAACCGGCTTGACGCCGATGCCGCAGTTTTCGTCGAAACGGATCTTGGTGACGCCCATTTCTTCTTTAAGGAACTTGATGACTTTGGTGGCTTCCGGCGAACCGGCCTTCCACTCAATGCCCGCATAGATGTCTTCGGAGTTCTCGCGGAAAATGGTCATGTCGACGTCGCCGGGCTTTTTCACCGGGCTTGGCACACCTTCGAACCAGCGCACCGGGCGCAGGCAGACGTACAGGTCGAGTTGCTGACGCAGGGCCACGTTCAGCGAGCGGATACCGCCACCGACCGGAGTGGTCAGCGGGCCTTTGATGGAAACCACGTAATCCTTGACTGCATCGAGAGTTTCCTGAGGCAGCCAGGTGTCCTGATCATAAACCTGAGTGGCTTTTTCCCCGGCGTAGACTTCCATCCAGGAAATCTTGCGTTTACCGCCGTATGCCTTTTGAACTGCAGCATCGACAACCTTGATCATCACCGGGCTGATGTCGACACCAATGCCGTCACCTTCGATGAAGGGGATGATCGGGTTATCAGGAACATTGAGAGAATGGTCTGCATTGACGGTGATTTTGTCGCCGACGGCTGGAACCTGAATCTTCTTGTAACCCATGCTGAACTCCATTGTTTGGATTGAACATCTGGCTTGGTCCGAGCGTAACCCAGTTAAATCAACACGCAAACCCTCTGTTCGTGGCGCGCCTACATCTCGTTTCGTACAAGCCTGAAAGCAAAGGGAAAAGCGCCAAACTCAAGCATTCGCGACGACTCTACGCCCGACCCCGCCCTGCGACCTTTAGACCAATGGACGAGAATCGTTGCATATGAACCATCGGCAGATTGCCAGCTACCTATGTATAATGCCGCCCGCTGACCACAGGGTCACGACGGCTGGCCTCTCTAGCACGAGACTTTCCGCCTGATTGGTCGGGTTGTTACCGCAGTCCGACTGCTTGACGCTCTACTGATGCACCCAACATCACCGCGAAGATTCTCGACATTCGGTTCATGGATGACTTTGAACGAACGCGCTTACCCGGCGCCCCTCGAGTTTCTGCGCACGCTTTAGCAAAGAAGAGAGAGTTAATCCGAATATGCCCACCCGCTCGAAGATCATCTATACCTTCACCGACGAAGCTCCAGCCCTCGCCACCTATTCCCTGCTGCCGATCATCGAGGCTTACACCGCCTCGGCCGATATCGCCGTGGAAACCCGCGATATCTCTCTTGCAGCACGTATTCTGGCCAGCTTCCCCGAGCAACTGGGCGACAAAGCCGTAGCCGACCACCTCGCCGAACTGGGCGACCTGGCCGTTACGCCTGAAGCCAACATCATCAAGCTGCCGAACATCAGCGCTTCGGTGCCACAGCTGCAAGCCGCGATCAAAGAGCTGCAAGCTCAGGGTTACAACCTGCCGGACTATCCGGAAACCGTGACCAGCGACGCCGACAAAGACGCCAAGGCGCGTTACGACAAGGTCAAGGGCAGCGCCGTGAACCCGGTTCTGCGTGAAGGCAACTCCGACCGTCGTGCACCGCTGTCGGTGAAGAACTACGCGCGCAAGCACCCGCACAAAATGGGCGCCTGGGCCAAAGACTCCAAGTCCCACGTCGCTCACATGAGCACCGGCGATTTCTACGGCAGCGAAAAAGCTGCCCTGATCGACGCCGCTGACGCCGTGAAGATCGAGCTGATCGCCAAGGACGGCACCGCTACCGTTCTGAAAGAAAAAACCACCGTTCAGGCCGGCGAGATCCTCGACTGCGCCGTGATGAGCAAAAACGCCCTGCGCGCGTTCATCGCTGCTGAAATCGACAGCGCCAAGGTCCAGGGCGTGCTGCTTTCGGTTCACTTGAAAGCAACCATGATGAAGGTCTCCGACCCGATCATGTTCGGCCAGATCGTTGCCGAGTTCTATAAAGACGCCCTGACCAAGCACGCTGACGTGCTGGCCGAGATCGGCTTCAACCTGAACAACGGCATCGGCGATCTGTACGCGCGCATCAAAGCCCTGCCGGCCGAGCAGCAAGCGCAGATCGAAGCCGACATGGCCGCCGTCTACGCTGCTCGTCCATCGCTGGCGATGGTCAACTCCGACAAAGGCATCACCAACCTGCACGTGCCGAGCGACGTTATTGTCGACGCCTCAATGCCGGCAATGATCCGTGACTCCGGCAAAATGTGGGGCACCGACGGTCAACTGCACGACACCAAGGCGGTGATCCCGGATCGTTGCTACGCGACCATCTACCAGGCTGTGATCGAAGATTGCAAAGCCAATGGCGCTTTCGATCCGACCACCATGGGCAGCGTGCCAAACGTTGGCCTGATGGCGAAGAAAGCCGAAGAATACGGCTCGCACGACAAGACTTTCCAGATCAAGGCTGACGGCGTCGTTCGCGTCACCGACAGCAAGGGCAACCTGCTGATGGAACAGGCTGTTGAAGCCGGCGACATCTTCCGCATGTGCCAGACCAAAGACGCGCCGATCCAGGACTGGGTCAAACTGGCCGTCAACCGTGCTCGCGCGAGCAGCACGCCAGCGATCTTCTGGCTGGACCCGATGCGCGCTCACGATGGCGTAGTGATCGAGAAAGTTCAGGCTTACCTGAAGGATCACGACACCACCGGTCTGGACATCCAGATCATGGCGCCGGTCGACGCCATGAAGTACACCCTGCAGCGCACCCGCGAAGGCAAGGACACCATTTCGGTGACCGGCAACGTACTGCGCGACTACCTGACCGACCTGTTCCCGATCATGGAACTGGGCACCAGCGCCAAGATGCTGTCGATCGTGCCGCTGATGAACGGCGGTGGCCTGTTCGAAACCGGCGCCGGCGGTTCGGCACCGAAGCACGTGCAGCAACTGGTTGAAGAGAACTTCCTGCGCTGGGATTCGCTGGGCGAGTTCCTCGCACTGGCAGCGTCCCTTGAGCACCTGGGTGTGAACTACAACAACCCGAAAGCCTTGGTGCTGTCGAAAACCCTGGATCAGGCCACCGGCCAGTTCCTCGACAACAACAAGTCGCCATCGCGCAAAGTCGGCAACATCGACAACCGCGGCAGCCACTTCTATCTGGCGATGTACTGGGCCCAGGCCCTGGCTGCCCAGACTGAAGACGCTGCACTGCAAGCGCAGTTCGCGACCCTGGCCAAAACCCTGACCGAGAACGAAGCAACCATCGTTGCCGAGCTCAACGCCGTTCAGGGCAAGCCAGTCGACATCGGCGGTTACTACCACGCCAATGCCGAGCTGATCAGCAAGGCCATGCGCCCAAGCGCAACTCTCAACGCGGCGATTGCTGCGCTGGTTTAAGGTTGTAAAGGGAACATCACAAACCCCGGCCTCGTGCCGGGGTTTGTGCTTTCAGAGTTGACACTTCCCCTGTGGGAGCGAGCTTGCTCGCGAAGGCGGCGAGTCAGTCAACGAAAATGTTGAATGATAAACCGCATTCGCGAGCAAGCTCGCTCCCACAATGGGAATGGGTTTCAACCAATAGATTGAGGAAGGTTTTATGGAATGGCTCCCCCACATCACCGTCGCCACCATCGTCGAGGACAACGGCCGCTTCCTGATGGTCGAGGAACACAAGGCTGGGCGTAACGTGCTCAACCAGCCCGCCGGCCATCTCGACCCGGACGAAACCCTGATCGACGCCGCCGTGCGCGAGACCCTCGAAGAAACCGGCTGGGACGTCGAACCTACCGGCGTGATCGGCATTTACCTGTACACCGCACCGAGCAACGGCGTGACTTACCAGCGCGTGTGCTTCAGCGCCAAAGCCGTGCAACACCACCCCGACTACCAGCTCGATGACGGCATCGTCGGCGCCAAGTGGCTGACCCGTGACGAATTAATGGCTCAACGCGACAACTGGCGCAGCGAGCTGATCATCCGTTGCATCGACGATTATCTGGCCGGCCATCACTTCAGCCTCGAACTGATCCGCCCTTCTCTTTAGCCTTGAGGCCGCGAGCCTGCTAGAATCGCGTCCTTTTTCAAGACACTCATTGAATCCCTATGCGTGATCCAGCCCCTTCTGACACATCCAAGAAGCGCGTCATTGTCGGCATGTCCGGCGGCGTGGACTCTTCCGTTTCCGCTCTCCTGCTGATCGAGCAGGGCTTTGAAGTGGAAGGCCTGTTCATGAAGAACTGGGAAGAAGACGACGGAACGGAATACTGCACCGCCATGGACGACCTGGCGGATGCTCAGGCTGTCTGCGACAAGATCGGCATCAAGCTGCACACTGCCAACTTCGCCGCCGAGTACTGGGACAACGTGTTCGAGCATTTCCTCGCCGAATACAAGGCCGGCCGTACGCCGAACCCGGACATCCTCTGCAACCGCGAGATCAAGTTCAAGGCGTTCCTCGACTACGCCATGATGCTCGGCGCCGACCTGATCGCCACCGGTCACTACGTGCGTCGTCGCGACATCGATGGCCGCACCGAACTGCTCAAAGGCCTCGATCCGAACAAGGATCAGAGCTACTTCCTGCACGCCGTTGGCGGCGAACAGATCGCCAAGACCCTGTTCCCGGTCGGCGAACTGGAAAAGCCGGAAGTGCGCGCCATTGCCGAGAAATACGAGCTGGCCACCGCCAAGAAGAAGGATTCCACCGGGATCTGCTTCATCGGCGAGCGTCGCTTCAGCGACTTCCTCAAGCAATACCTGCCGGCGCAACCGGGCGAAATCAAAACCACCGAAGGCGAAGTCATCGGCCGTCACCACGGCTTGATGTACCACACCATCGGTCAGCGCCAAGGTCTGGGCATCGGCGGTTTGAAAGACGCCGGCGATGAGCCTTGGTACGTGCTGCGCAAGGATCTCGACACCAACGAGCTGATCGTCGGCCAGGGCAACAACCATCCGTGGCTGTTCTCCGGCGCCCTGCTTGCTTCGGAAATCTATTGGGTCAACCCGATCGACCTGAGCCAGCCGCTGCGCCTGACCGCGAAAGTGCGTTATCGCCAGAGCGATCAAGCCTGCACCTTGGAAAAAACCGCCAACGGCTACCGTGCCGTGTTCGATGAACCGCAACGCGCGGTGACGCCGGGCCAATCGGTGGTGTTCTACGACGGTGAAATCTGCCTCGGTGGCGGCGTGATCGAAGTGGCCGAGCCGTGGAGCGGCCAGGCATGAGCCCGACTCAGGAGCAACTGACGGCGCTCGGCGGCGTGTTTCTCGCCGCCGTGCTGGTCGACCGGATCGCCAAGACCGGCCAGACCAGCGAGGCCGGCCTGAGCTGCATGCTCGGCAGCCTGCTCGTGCGCGACCCGAAGGACACGCTGGACGTGTACGGCGGCGACGACATCAATTTGCGCGAAGGTTACCGTGCACTGATTGGCGCCCTTGAACGCGACCCGAGCACGCTGCAACGCGAGCCGCTGCGTTATGCCCTGTCGATGCTCGGCCTGGAACGTCAACTGGCCAAGCGCAACGACATGCTCGACATCATCGGCAAGCGCTTGCCGCAGATCCAGTCGCAGGTCGAGCATTTCGGCCCGGCCCACGAAAACGTGGTCGCGGCTTGCGGCGCGCTGTACCAGGACACCCTGAGCACCTTGCGCCAACGCATTCAGGTGCATGGCGACATGCGCAATCTGCAGCAGCCAAGCAACGCCTCGAAAATTCGCGCCCTGCTGCTTGCCGGCATTCGTTCGGCGCGCCTGTGGCGGCAGCTCGGCGGGCATCGCTGGCAGCTGGTGATCAGCCGGCGCAAGCTGCTCAAAGAGCTGTATCCGTTGATGCGCAGCGAGTAAATCGCCGCGCAATAAAAGCTTTGTAGTCTGTAACGCGTAATACGCCGGTCAGTTGGCAACGGACCGGCGGATTTTTTCATGTATGATACGCGCCCCATTTCGTTGCCCGACTGTCCGAGAACACCCCATGCAGCTTTCTTCGCTCACTGCGGTTTCCCCTGTTGACGGCCGCTACGCCGGCAAAACCCAGGCCCTGCGCCCGATTTTCAGCGAGTACGGCCTGATCCGTGCCCGTGTTCTGGTTGAAGTGCGCTGGCTCCAGCGCCTGGCCGCCCACGCTGGTATCCCTGAAGTGCCAGCCTTCTCCGCCGAGGCCAACGCCGTTCTCAATGAACTGGCTGAAAACTTCTCGCTGGAGCACGCCGAGCGCGTCAAAGAGATCGAGCGCACCACCAACCACGACGTCAAAGCGATCGAATACCTGCTCAAAGAGCAGGCGGCCAAGCTGCCGGAGCTGGCCAAGGTCAGCGAGTTCATCCACTTTGCCTGCACCAGTGAAGACATCAACAACCTGTCCCACGCCCTGATGCTGCGCGAAGGCCGTGACGACGTGATGCTGCCGCTGATGCGCCAGACCGCCAACGCCATCCGCGAACTGGCCATCCGTTTCGCTGACGTGCCAATGCTGTCGCGCACCCACGGTCAACCGGCCTCCCCGACTACTTTGGGTAAAGAGCTGGCGAACGTGGTTTACCGTCTCGAGCGTCAGATCGCTCAAGTCGCTGCCGTGCCGCTGCTGGGCAAGATCAACGGCGCTGTCGGTAACTACAACGCACACCTGTCGGCCTACCCGCAGATCGACTGGGAAGCCAACGCCCGCGCCTTCATCGAAGACGAGCTGGGCCTGGGCTTCAACCCGTACACCACGCAGATCGAACCGCACGACTACATCGCCGAGCTGTTCGACGCGATCGCGCGCTTCAACACCATCCTGATCGACTTCGACCGTGACATCTGGGGCTACATCTCCCTGGGTTATTTCAAGCAGCGCACCATCGCTGGCGAAATCGGTTCGTCGACCATGCCGCACAAGGTCAACCCGATCGACTTCGAAAACTCCGAAGGCAACCTGGGCATCGCCAACGCACTGTTCCAGCACCTGGCGAGCAAACTGCCGATCTCCCGCTGGCAGCGCGACCTGACCGACTCCACCGTACTGCGTAACCTCGGTGTCGGCTTCGCCCACAGCGTGATCGCGTACGAAGCCAGCCTCAAAGGCATCAGCAAACTGGAGCTCAACGAGCAGAAGATTGCCGCTGACCTCGACGCTTGCTGGGAAGTGCTGGCTGAGCCGATCCAGACCGTGATGCGCCGCTACAACATCGAAAACCCGTACGAGAAGCTGAAAGAACTGACCCGCGGCAAGGGCATCAGCCCTGAAGCGTTGCAGACTTTCATCGATGGCCTGGACATGCCTGCCGAAGCGAAAGCCGAGCTCAAGCAACTGACCCCGGCCAACTACATCGGCAACGCTGTAGCGCAAGCCAAACGCATCTGATCGACCGCTTGATCCGTTTGAGACGCCCGGCCGCGCCGGGCGTTTTTATTCCCGTCTGAAAAGTGCTTTTTTTCAATAGGTTACATATGAATTCCGATATTCCTCTTCAACTTCTGGGCGGCCTCACAGCACGCGAATTCCTGCGCGACTACTGGCAGAAAAAGCCACTGCTGATCCGTCAGGCGATTCCTGACTTCGAAAGCCCGATCGACGCCGACGAACTGGCCGGCCTGGCCCTGGAAGAAGAAGTCGAATCGCGCCTGGTGATCGAGCACGGCGAGCGTCCATGGGAACTGCGTCGCGGCCCGTTCGCAGAAGACGAATTCAGCAAACTGCCGGAAAAAGAGTGGACCCTGCTGGTTCAAGCCGTCGACCAATTCGTCCCGGAAGTCAGCGAACTGCTGGAAAACTTCCGTTTCCTGCCGAGCTGGCGCGTGGACGACGTGATGATCAGCTTCGCCGCTCCGGGTGGCAGCGTTGGTCCGCACTTCGACAACTACGACGTGTTCCTGCTGCAAGGCCACGGCAAGCGCAACTGGAAAATCGGCCAGATGTGCGATTCCGAGAGCCCGCTGCTGCAACACGCGGACCTGCGCATCCTCGCTGAATTCCACGAGACCGAAGAATGGGTCCTGGAACCGGGCGACATGCTCTACCTGCCGCCGCGCTTGGCGCACTGCGGTGTCGCGGTCGATAACTGCATGACCTACTCGGTCGGCTTCCGCGCACCAAGCGCTTCCGAAGTGCTGACTCACTTCACCGACTTCCTCAGCCAGTTCCTGACTGATGAAGAGCGCTACACCGACGCCGACGCACAGCCTGCAGCCGATCCACACCAGATTCAGCACGATGCACTGGATCGCCTGAAAGCCCTGCTCGCCGAGCACATGAGCGACGAACGCCTGCTGCTGACCTGGTTCGGCCAGTACATGACCGAGCCACGCTATCCGGAACTGGTGGCCGGCCCGGAAGAAATCGAAGAAGAAGATTTCCTCGCTGCCCTGCAGGATGGCGCCATTCTGATCCGCAACCCGAGTGCGCGCCTGGCCTGGTCGGAAGTCGATGACGACCTGCTGCTGTTCGCCAGCGGCCAGAGCCGTTACCTGCCGGGCAAGCTGCGCGAACTGTTGAAGCTGATCTGCGCCGCTGACGCCCTGCACACTGACAACCTCGGTGAGTGGCTGAACGACGAAGACGCTTGCGGCCTGCTGTGCCAGTTAGTCAAGCAAGGGAGCCTGGGGTTCGCTGATGAATAAAATTCGCGTTCGTGTCGCAGACTGGCAGAAGGACATCGCCGAGATCCGGCGCATTCGTGAAACGGTGTTCATCGCCGAACAATCGGTGCCACCTGAGCTGGAGTGGGACGCGGATGACGCGACCGCCGTGCATTTTCTGGCGTTTGAAGGCGACTTTCCGATTGGTACTGCGCGCCTGTTGCCTGATGGGCACATTGGCCGGGTTTCGGTACTGAAAGACTGGCGCGGGATGAAGGTGGGTGATGCGCTGATGCAAGCAGTCATCGCTGAAGCTGAAGCGCGTGGCTTGAAGCAGCAAATGCTCAGCGCTCAGGTGCAGGCCACGGCGTTCTATGAGCGCCTCGGCTTCAGCCTGATCAGCGAGGAATTCCTCGAAGCCGGGATTCCGCATGTCGACATGGTTCGGCATTCGGTCTGAGCTCTCCCTGATCATTCCCACGCTCTGCGTGGGAATGCCTCTCGGGACGCTCCGCGTCCCTTGCGGCATGTGACGCAGAGCGTCACTGGCTGCATTCCCACGCAGAGCGTGGGAACGATCACGCCCCGACATCAACCGATGCCGGGGCGTTTTGCTGTCTACGATTCAACTTGCCCCACCCAAGGCCGACAAACTGGCAATATCAAGCCTTTCGAAAGCGGAGATAACGGACATGTCCCTACGCACCCTGCTCACCACCCTGCTGCTCGGTTGCAGTTTTTCGGTGATGGCAGCCACAGAAATCGTGCCCCTCAATTACCGCACCAGCACTGACATGCTGCCGATGGCGCAAGACTTCCTCGGCAAGGATGGTCAGGTCAGCGCCTACGGCAACCAGCTGATCATCAAGGCCGAGCCGGACAAGATTCAGGAACTCAAGGCACTGATCACCCAACTCGACACGGCGCCGAAACGCCTGCTGATCACCGTCGACACCAATGAAAACAATGGCCGTGGCGACGAAGGCTATTCAGTCAACGGCGCTCAACCAAACCAGACCCGCATCATCAGCCGCAGCACCGCCAGCCGTGAGGGCGGCGTCCAGCAAGTTCAGGCCACCGATGGCATGCCGGCGCTGATTCAGGTTGGCCAGAGCGTTCCGATCACCAATGTTCAGAGCGATTCCTACGGCGGTTACAACAGCCAGACGCAATACCGCAACGTCACCCAGGGTTTCTATGTCACCGCCAGCGTCACTGGCGACATCGTTCACCTGGCGATCAGTACCAACCGTGACCGCATGAGTCAGGAACGTCCCGATGTAGTGAACGTGCAAAGCACCGACACAACTGTCAGCGGGCGCCTCGGCGAGTGGATCACCCTCGCCGGCGTCAATCGCCAGACTCAGGCCGACAAACAGGGCCTGACCCGCAGCTACTCGACTCAAGGCCGGGATGACATGACCTTGCGGGTCAAAGTCGACGCCCTGGACCAAAGCACCGAAAACTGACTGATTAGTCGTATTAGACGAAAGATGTAGTGCCTAAAAAAAAGCACTACAAAACGTTTGACGGGGTAAAAAAGCGAAGGCATGATGGCCTCGCTCCCGCTAATCAGAGGCCCTGGCAAGGGCCTTCGAAGCGATGTTCGCACCTACCCCGCGAACCGCTTCGTGTCTGTACCGCCCACAAGGTGTGTTTGACGAGGTTGCCGACTGGAACGAAGTTGTCCCGAGGGACGGAAGCGTAATTAGGTAACCCGGCATCACACTGTAGACCGTATAGAGGCCCACGACGCCCGAATGCGCCCGCAGTCCGCCACTACCTGCTCACTTCCCCTCGAGCCCATCGTTCATCCCGTCGCCTACCCCGCCGAATCCGACTTGACCACCTAAGCTTCTGGTCAGCGAGCGCAGGAATTTTCCACCGCAGAACAACTTTTCATAAAGACGCGACGAGGTTTATCTCCATGGCACTGACACGCGAACAGCAAATTGCAGCCCTCGAAAAAGACTGGGCTGAAAACCCGCGCTGGAAAGGCGTGACACGCACTTACTCCGCTGCTGACGTCGTCCGTCTGCGTGGCTCGGTTCAACCTGAGCACACCTTTGCAAAAATGGGCGCCGACAAGCTGTGGAACCTGGTCACCCAGGGTGCCAAGCCGTCCTTCCGTCCTGAGAAAGATTTCGTCAACTGCATGGGCGCTTTGACTGGCGGCCAGGCTGTTCAGCAAGTTAAAGCCGGCATCCAGGCAATCTACCTGTCGGGCTGGCAAGTGGCTGCGGACAACAACTCCGCAGAATCCATGTACCCGGACCAGTCGCTGTACCCGGTGGACTCGGTGCCAACCGTGGTCAAGCGCATCAACAACTCGTTCCGTCGTGCTGACCAGATCCAATGGAAAGCCGGCAAGAACCCGGGCGACGATGGCTACATCGACTACTTCGCGCCAATCGTGGCTGACGCCGAAGCCGGTTTCGGCGGCGTGCTGAACGCCTACGAGCTGATGAAGAGCATGATCGAAGCAGGCGCCGCCGGCGTTCACTTCGAAGACCAACTGGCTTCCGTGAAAAAATGCGGCCACATGGGCGGCAAAGTACTGGTTCCAACTCAAGAAGCCGTACAGAAGCTGACCGCTGCTCGTCTGGCTGCTGACGTTGCCGGTACCCCGACCATCATCCTGGCCCGTACCGACGCTAACGCTGCTGACCTGCTGACTTCCGATTGCGACCCGTACGACCAGCCGTTCGTGACTGGCGAGCGCACTCAGGAAGGTTTCTACAAGGTCCGTGCCGGCCTCGATCAAGCCATCGCTCGCGGCCTGGCCTACGCGCCGTACGCCGACCTGATCTGGTGCGAAACCGCCAAGCCGGATCTGGAAGAAGCCCGTCGCTTTGCCGAAGCGATCAAAAAGGAATACCCGGACCAACTGCTGTCGTACAACTGCTCGCCTTCCTTCAACTGGAAGAAAAACCTCGACGACGCGACCATCGCCAAGTTCCAGCGCGAACTGTCCGCCATGGGTTACAAGCACCAGTTCATCACCCTGGCCGGCATTCACAACATGTGGCACAGCATGTTCAACCTGGCGCACGACTACGCCCGCAACGACATGACTGCCTATGTGAAGCTGCAGGAGCAGGAATTCGCTGACGCCGCCAAGGGTTACACCTTCGTGGCTCACCAGCAGGAAGTGGGCACCGGCTACTTCGACGACATGACCACCGTGATTCAAGGTGGCTCGTCCTCGGTAACCGCACTGACCGGTTCGACCGAAGAAGAACAGTTCCACTGATTCGGCTTCGCTGAGCAAACGGCCTTTGCGGATCGTATAGAAAGCTAACCGCAGAGCCGCAAAACTGACGCCCCGACTGGTTCGGGGCGTTTTTTTTGCCCGAGACAATCTTCCAGACACCACACCCCCCTGTGGGAGCGAGCTTGCTCGCGAAGGCGTCATGTCAGTCACTATCCATGTCGAATGATGAACCGCATTCGCGAGCAAGCTCGCTCCCACAGGAAAAGCGTCAGCCGCGAATCAAAACATTGATCCAGCGCGGTACAACCGTCAGAAAAATCCGCTAAAACGGGCGCCGTCGCTACTTGCAGTAACGTGCAAGTAAGACAACTTCCCAACTGACATCCCGTTAAACAGTTACAAAACACCCGCAAACGATATTAATTATCATTTAGCCACAACTATGTTCGTTACATTCCCTACAAAACATTATTTGCATAAACCCGCCTAATGCCCGCAACGCATGGGCTGCAGGGCATTGGAGATGCGCTATGTCCTTATTCCAATAAATAATTTCGCTATAGGAATTTTACTTGCAGGGTGTTTAGCCATAAAATCAGCGCGATTGATTGCTGCGACATATCGTCACTGCCTATTTCTTTATCAAGCTCAGAGACCTTTGCTCTCTGTTAAGGATTACCAGCATGCCCGAAGCGACAGGACTCATGGCCCACAACTGGGGCTTTGCCATTTTCCTTCTGGGTGTCGTCGGCCTGTGTGCCTTCATGCTTGGCGTCTCCAGCCTCCTCGGGTCAAAAGCCTGGGGCCGCAGCAAAAACGAACCGTTCGAGTCGGGCATGCTACCTACCGGTGGCGCCCGCTTGCGGCTCTCAGCCAAATTCTATCTGGTCGCGATGCTCTTCGTGATCTTCGATATCGAAGCCCTCTTTCTCTTTGCATGGTCTGTGTCCGTCCGCGAAAGCGGCTGGACCGGATTCGTCGAAGCTCTCGTTTTCATAGCAATTCTGTTGGCAGGTCTTGTCTACCTGTTCCGAGTGGGCGCCCTTGACTGGGCTCCGGAAGCTCGTCGCAAGCGGCAGGCGAAGCTGAAACAATGAGGCTTTGGCAATGCAATACAATCTCACCAGGATCGACCCCGATGCTCCTAACGAGCAATATCCGATTGGCGAACGGGAAACCGTTTCCGATCCGTTAGAAGATCAAGTTCACAAAAACATTTTCATGGGCAAGCTGGAAGACGTGCTGAGTGGCGCGGTCAACTGGGGGCGTAAAAACTCCCTGTGGCCGTACAACTTCGGCCTGTCGTGCTGCTACGTGGAAATGACCACCGCCTTCACGGCGCCCCACGACATCGCGCGCTTCGGCGCCGAAGTGATCCGGGCATCGCCGCGTCAGGCCGACTTCATGGTTATCGCCGGTACCTGCTTCATCAAGATGGCGCCGATCATCCAGCGTCTCTACGAGCAAATGCTCGAACCAAAGTGGGTTATCTCCATGGGTTCGTGCGCCAACTCCGGCGGCATGTACGACATCTACTCTGTGGTTCAAGGGGTGGACAAGTTCCTGCCCGTGGACGTCTACGTACCTGGCTGCCCGCCCCGTCCGGAAGCATTTCTGCAAGGCTTGATGCTGCTGCAGGAATCGATTGGACAGGAGCGTCGTCCGCTTTCCTGGGTCGTTGGTGATCAAGGCGTGTATCGCGCCGACATGCCTTCGCAGAAGGAACAGCGCCGCGAACAGCGAATCGCAGTCACCAACCTGCGCAGCCCTGACGAAGTCTGATCCAGATCTGTTCTGAAATAGAAACGAGAAGCTGGCTTCATTCTTTACGTTGACCGAAAGCGAAAAAATAACCATGACTACAGGCAGCGCTCTGTACATCCCGCCTTATAAGGCAGACGACCAGGATGTGGTCGTTGAATTGAACAACCGTTTTGGCCCGGAGGCGTTCACCGCCCAGCCGACCCGCACCGGCATGCCGGTGCTGTGGGTGGCGCGTGCCAGACTCGTCGAAGTCCTGACTTTCCTGCGTAACCTGCCCAAGCCGTACGTCATGCTCTATGACCTGCACGGCGTGGACGAGCGTCTGCGCACCAAGCGTCAAGGGCTGCCATCGGACGCCGAGTTCACCGTGTTCTATCACCTCATGTCGCTCGAGCGTAATAGTGACGTGATGATCAAGGTTGCCTTGTCCGAGAGCGACCTCAGCTTGCCGACCGTCACCAGCATCTGGCCGAACGCCAACTGGTACGAGCGTGAAGTCTGGGACATGTTCGGTATCGACTTCAAAGGCCACCCGCACCTGTCGCGCATCATGATGCCGCCGACCTGGGAAGGTCACCCGCTGCGCAAGGACTTCCCGGCGCGCGCCACCGAATTCGATCCGTACAGCCTCAACCTCGCCAAGCAACAGCTCGAGGAAGAAGCCGCGCGTTTCCGTCCGGAAGACTGGGGCATGAAGCGTTCCGGTCCGAACGAGGACTACATGTTCCTCAACCTCGGCCCGAACCACCCTTCTGCGCACGGTGCGTTCCGCATCATTCTGCAACTGGACGGTGAAGAGATCGTCGACTGCGTGCCGGACATCGGTTACCACCACCGTGGCGCCGAGAAGATGGCCGAGCGTCAGTCCTGGCACAGCTTCATTCCGTACACCGACCGTATCGACTACCTCGGCGGCGTGATGAACAACCTGCCGTACGTGCTCTCGGTCGAGAAGCTGGCCGGCATCAAGGTGCCTGAGAAGGTCGACGTCATCCGCATCATGATGGCCGAGTTCTTCCGGATCACCAGCCACCTGCTGTTCCTCGGGACTTACATCCAGGACGTCGGCGCCATGACTCCGGTGTTCTTCACTTTCACCGACCGCCAGAAGGCGTACACGGTGATTGAAGCCATTACCGGTTTCCGTCTGCACCCGGCGTGGTACCGCATCGGTGGCGTCGCCCACGACCTGCCGCGCGGCTGGGAAAAACTGGTGAAAGACTTCGTTGAATGGCTGCCAAAACGCCTCGACGAATACACCAAGGCTGCCCTGCAGAACAGCATCCTCAAGGGCCGTACCATCGGCGTCGCCCAGTACAACACCAAAGAAGCCCTGGAATGGGGTGTCACCGGTGCTGGCCTGCGTTCGACCGGTTGCGATTTCGACCTGCGTAAAGCGCGTCCGTACTCCGGCTACGAAAACTTCGAGTTCGAAGTACCGCTAGCTGCCAACGGCGATGCCTACGACCGCTGCATGGTTCGCGTCGAAGAGATGCGCCAGAGCATCAAGATCATCGACCAGTGCATGCGCAACATGCCGGAAGGCCCGTACAAGGCGGATCACCCGCTGACCACGCCGCCGCCGAAAGAGCGCACGCTGCAGCACATCGAAACCTTGATCACGCACTTCCTGCAAGTTTCGTGGGGCCCGGTCATGCCGGCCAACGAATCCTTCCAGATGATCGAAGCGACCAAGGGCATCAACAGTTATTACCTGACGAGCGACGGCGGCACCATGAGCTACCGTACCCGGATCCGCACTCCAAGCTTCCCGCATCTGCAACAGATCCCTTCGGTGATCAAAGGCAGCATGGTCGCGGACATGATTGCGTACCTGGGTAGTATCGATTTCGTTATGGCCGACGTGGACCGCTAAGCATGAACAGCACGCTTATCCAGACAGACCGTTTCACCCTCAGTGAAACCGAGCGCTCGGCCATCGAGCACGAGCTGCATCACTACGAAGACCCGCGCGCGGCGTCGATCGAGGCCCTGAAGATCGTTCAGAAAGAACGCGGCTGGGTGCCGGATGGCGCCTTGTACGCGATCGGCGAGATCCTCGGCATCCCGGCCAGCGACGTTGAAGGTGTGGCGACGTTCTACAGCCAGATTTTCCGTCAGCCGGTTGGCCGTCACATCATTCGCGTCTGCGACAGCATGGTCTGCTACATCGGTGGCCACGAGTCGGTGGTCAGCGAAATCCAGAACAATCTGGGCATCGGCCTGGGTCAGACCACCACCGACGGTCGTTTCACCCTGCTGCCTGTCTGCTGCCTCGGCAACTGCGACAAGGCACCGGCGCTGATGATCGACGACGACACCTTTGGTGATGTGCAGCCTGCTGGCGTCGCCAAACTGCTCGAGGGCTACGTATGACCCTGACATCTTTCGGTCCTGCCAACCGCATTCAGCGTTCGGCCGAGACTCACCCGCTGACCTGGCGCCTGCGCGATGACGGCGAAGCCGTGTGGCTCGACGAATACCAGGCCAAGAACGGTTACGCCGCTGCGCGCAAAGCCTTCGCCGACATGGATCAGGACGCCATCGTCCAGACCGTGAAAGACGCCGGCCTCAAAGGTCGCGGCGGTGCAGGCTTCCCCACGGGCGTGAAGTGGGGCCTGATGCCCAAAGACGAATCCATCAACATCCGCTACCTGCTGTGCAACGCGGATGAAATGGAGCCGAACACCTGGAAAGACCGCATGCTGATGGAGCAACTGCCCCATCTGCTGATCGAAGGCATGCTGATCAGTGCCCGCGCGCTGAAAACCTACCGTGGCTACATCTTCCTGCGCGGCGAATATACCACCGCCGCCAAGCACCTCAACCGTGCCGTGGAAGAAGCCAAGGCTGCTGGCCTGCTGGGTAAAAACATTCTCGGCAGCGGCTTCGATTTCGAGCTGTTCGTCCACACCGGCGCCGGGCGTTACATCTGCGGTGAAGAAACCGCGCTGATCAACTCCCTCGAAGGCCGCCGCGCCAACCCGCGCTCCAAGCCGCCCTTCCCTGCCGCTGTCGGCGTGTGGGGCAAGCCGACCTGCGTGAACAACGTCGAAACCCTGTGCAACGTGCCGGCGATCATTGCCGACGGCGTTGACTGGTACAAATCGTTGGCGCGTGAAGGCAGCGAAGACATGGGCACCAAGCTCATGGGCTTCTCCGGCAAGGTCAAAAACCCGGGCCTGTGGGAACTGCCTTTCGGCGTCACCGGTCGCGAGTTGTTCGAAGACTACGCCGGCGGCATGCGCGACGGCTTCAAACTCAAGGCCTGGCAGCCAGGTGGCGCCGGTACCGGTTTCCTCCTGCCAGAACATCTCGACGCACAGATGTACGCCGGCGGCATCGCCAAAGTGGGCACCCGTATGGGTACCGGCCTGGCCATGGCGGTGGACGACAGCGTCAACATGGTCTCTTTGCTGCGCAACATGGAGCAGTTCTTCGCTCGCGAGTCGTGCGGTTTCTGCACCCCGTGCCGCGATGGTTTGCCATGGAGCGTCAAGCTCTTGATGGCCATCGAACAAGGCCGCGGTCAGCCAGGCGACATCGAGACCCTGCTGGGTCTGGTCAACTTCCTCGGCCCGGGCAAGACCTTCTGTGCTCACGCACCGGGTGCCGTGGAACCGTTGGGCAGTGCCATCAAATACTTCCGTCCAGAGTTCGAAGCCGGTATCGCGCCAGTCAGCGCCGCCGTCCCGCCTCTGGCAAGGCCGATCGTAATCGGCGCGTAAACGCTTAAAAAGGCGAAGGGTCCGTGCCCTTCGCCTTTCGTCCGATGACGCCTTTCGGGGCTGACTGGATTCGGACGGATAACAAGATTCCATTAGCCACGCCCGCTGACACCGGGCCAACGAAGACCTTTGAACCATGGCCACTATCCACGTAGACGGCAAAGCGCTCGAAGTCGACGGGGCAGACAACCTGTTACAGGCATGTCTGTCGCTGGGCCTCGACATCCCTTATTTCTGCTGGCACCCCGCGCTTGGTAGCGTCGGGGCTTGCCGCCAGTGCGCGGTCAAGCAGTACACCGACGAGAACGACACCCGTGGTCGCATCGTCATGTCCTGCATGACCCCTGCCACCGACAACACCTGGATCTCCATCGAAGATGAAGAATCCAAGGCGTTCCGCGCCAGTGTTGTTGAATGGCTGATGACCAACCACCCGCACGACTGCCCTGTGTGCGAAGAAGGCGGTCATTGCCACCTGCAAGACATGACCGTGATGACCGGCCACAACGAGCGCCGGTATCGCTTCACCAAACGCACCCACCAGAACCAGCAACTGGGCCCGTTCATTTCTCACGAAATGAACCGCTGCATCGCTTGCTACCGCTGCGTGCGTTTCTACAAGGATTACGCCGGCGGCACCGACCTCGGTGTGTTCGGCGCCCACGACAACGTGTACTTCGGTCGCGTTGAAGACGGCACCCTCGAAAGCGAGTTCTCCGGCAACCTCACCGAGGTCTGCCCGACCGGTGTGTTCACCGACAAGACTCACTCCGAGCGCTACAACCGTAAGTGGGACATGCAGTTCGCGCCGAGCATCTGCCATGGCTGCTCGAGCGGTTGCAACATCTCCCCGGGCGAACGTTACGGCGAACTGCGTCGCATCGAAAACCGTTTCAACGGTTCGGTGAACCAGTACTTCCTGTGCGACCGTGGCCGTTTCGGTTATGGCTACGTCAACCGCACCGACCGTCCTCGTCAGCCGCTGCTGGCCGACGGCACCAAACTCGGTCTGGACGCTGCGCTGGATAAAGCCGCTGATCTGCTGCGCGGGCGCAATATCGTCGGTATCGGTTCGCCGCGCGCCAGCCTCGAAAGCAACTACGCGTTGCGTGAACTGGTTGGCGCCGAGCACTTCTACTCGGGTATCGAAGCCTCCGAGCTGGAACGCATCCGTCTGGTCCTGCAAGTGCTGAAAGACAGCCCGCTGCCAGTGCCAAACATGCGTGACATCGAAGATCACGATGCGATTTTCGTGCTCGGTGAAGACCTGACCCAGACCGCCGCCCGTATGGCGTTGTCGCTGCGTCAATCGGTCAAAGGCAAAGCTGAAGACATGGCCGAAGCCATGCGCGTTCAGCCTTGGCTCGACGCGGCGGTGAAGAACATCGGTCAGCACGCGCTGAACCCGCTGTTCATCGCCAGCCTGGCGGAAACCAAGCTCGACGACGTTGCTGAAGAATGCGTACACGCCGCTCCGGATGATCTGGCACGCATCGGTTTCGCCGTGGCTCACGCTCTGGACGCCAGCGCCCCTGCCGTTGAAGGTCTGGACGCTGAAGCACTGGAACTGGCCAAGCGCATCGCCGACGCCCTGCTCGCGGCAAAACGTCCGCTGATCATCGCTGGTACTTCGCTGGGCTCCAAAGCCTTGATCGAAGCCGCCGCCAACATCGCCAAGGCGCTGAAGCTGCGCGAGAAGAACGGTTCGATCAGCCTGATCGTCCCGGAAGCCAACAGCCTTGGTCTGGCCATGCTCGGTGGCGAATCGGTGGATGCTGCGCTGCAAGCTGTCATCGACGGTAAAGCCGACGCCATCGTTGTGCTGGAAAACGATCTGTACACCCGCACTGCCAAAGAAAAAGTCGATGCCGCACTGAACGCTGCGCAAGTAGTGATCGTTGCTGACCATCAGAAAACCGCTACCAGCGACCGCGCGCACCTGGTTCTGCCAGCGGCGAGCTTCGCTGAAGGCGACGGTACTTTGGTCAGCCAGGAAGGTCGCGCCCAGCGCTTCTTCCAGGTTTTCGACCCGCAATACATGGACGCGAGCATCCTGGTTCACGAAGGCTGGCGCTGGCTGCACGCCCTGCGCGCGACCCTGTTGAACCAGCCGATCGACTGGACGCAACTCGACCACGTGACTGCTGCCGTTGCTTCGAGCACCGAGCAACTGGCGCGTATCGTCGACGCTGCACCGTCCGCCGCGTTCCGCATCAAGGGTCTGAAACTGGCGCGTGAGCCGCTGCGTTACTCCGGTCGCACCGCGATGCGCGCCGACATCAGCGTTCATGAACCGCGCACCCCGCAAGACAAAGACACCGCGTTTGCCTTCTCCATGGAAGGTTACTCGGGCTCTGCCGAACCGCGTCAGCAGGTGCCGTTCGCCTGGTCGCCGGGCTGGAACTCGCCACAAGCGTGGAACAAGTTCCAGGACGAAGTCGGTGGTCACATTCGCGCTGGCGACCCGGGCACCCGCCTGATCGAAAGCACCGGTGATTCGCTGAACTGGTTCGCTGCAGCGCCACGCGCGTTCAACCCGGCGCCGGGTACCTGGCAAGCCGTGCCGTTCTTCCACCTGTTCGGCAGCGAAGAAAACTCTTCGAAAGCCGCCCCGGTTCAAGAGCGCATTCCGGCTCCATACGTGGCACTGGCCAAGTCGGAAGCGGATCGTCTGGGCGTCAACGACGGTGCCCTGCTGAGCCTGAACGTGGCCGGTCAGACCCTGCGTCTGCCGCTGCGCATCAATGAAGAACTGGGCGCCGGTCTGGTGGCATTGCCTGCGGGCATCGCCGGCATTCCACCGGCATTCGCCGGCGTATCCGTCGACGGTCTGCAGGAGGCAGCGCAATGACCTGGTTCACCCCTGAAGTGATCGATGTGATCCTCTCGGTCGTCAAAGCCATCGTGATTCTGCTGGCCGTTGTGGTTGCAGGCGCGTTGCTCAGCTTTGTCGAACGTCGCCTGCTGGGCTGGTGGCAGGACCGTTACGGTCCGAACCGCGTTGGCCCGTTCGGTATGTTCCAGATCGCCGCCGACATGCTGAAGATGTTCTTCAAGGAAGACTGGACCCCGCCGTTTGCCGACAAGGTGATCTTCACCCTGGCACCGGTGGTGGCCATGTCCGCCCTGCTGATCGCCTTCGCGATCATCCCGATCACCCCGACCTGGGGCGTCGCGGATCTGAACATCGGCCTGCTGTTCTTCTTCGCCATGGCCGGTCTGTCGGTCTACGCGGTGCTGTTCGCCGGCTGGTCGAGTAACAACAAGTTCGCCCTGCTCGGCAGCTTGCGTGCGTCGGCGCAGACCGTGTCCTACGAAGTGTTCATGGGCCTGGCCCTGATGGGCATCGTGGTCCAGGTCGGCTCGTTCAACATGCGCGACATCGTCGAGTACCAGGCGCAGAACCTGTGGTTCATCATTCCGCAGTTCTTCGGCTTCTGTACCTTCTTCATCGCTGGCGTCGCCGTGACTCACCGTCACCCGTTCGACCAGCCGGAAGCGGAACAGGAACTGGCCGACGGTTACCACATTGAATACGCCGGTATGAAATGGGGCATGTTCTTCGTCGGTGAATACATCGGCATCATCCTGATCTCGGCGCTGCTGGTCACCCTGTTCTTCGGTGGCTGGCACGGTCCGTTCGGCATCTTGCCGCAACTGGCGTTCGTCTGGTTCGCACTGAAGACCGCGTTCTTCATCATGCTGTTCATCCTGCTGCGCGCTTCCATTCCGCGTCCGCGTTATGACCAAGTGATGGATTTCAGCTGGAAATTCTGCCTGCCACTGACCCTGATCAATTTGCTGGTGACCGCTGCGGTCGTGTTGTGGAACACGCCTGCAGTCGCGGTTCAGTGAGGATTTGACCCATGTTCAAATATATTGGCGACATCGTTAAGGGTACTGGTACCCAGTTGCGCAGCCTGGTCATGGTCTTCGGCCATGGCTTTCGCAAACGCGACACCCTGCAATACCCGGAAGAAGCGGTCTACCTGCCACCACGCTACCGTGGTCGCATCGTCCTGACCCGCGACCCCGATGGCGAAGAGCGTTGCGTTGCCTGCAACCTCTGCGCTGTGGCTTGCCCGGTGGGTTGCATCTCGCTGCAGAAAGCGGAAACCGAAGACGGTCGCTGGTACCCGGACTTCTTCCGTATCAACTTCTCGCGCTGCATTTTCTGCGGTCTCTGCGAGGAAGCCTGTCCGACCACCGCGATCCAGCTAACTCCGGATTTCGAGATGGCCGAGTTCAAACGTCAGGACCTGGTGTACGAGAAAGAAGATCTGTTGATCTCCGGCCCCGGCAAAAACCCTGATTACAACTTCTATCGTGTTGCAGGTATGGCAATCGCTGGCAAGCCGAAAGGCTCCGCGCAGAACGAAGCCGAACCGATCAACGTGAAGAGCTTGCTGCCTTAAGGAAGAACGATGGAATTCGCTTTCTATTTCGCATCGGGTATCGCTGTTGTGTCCACGCTTCGCGTAGTCACCAACACCAACCCTGTGCACGCCCTGCTCTACCTGATCATCTCGTTGATCGCCGTGGCCATGACCTTCTTCGCACTCGGCGCGCCGTTCGCCGGCGTGCTGGAAGTGATCGCCTACGCCGGCGCCATCATGGTGCTGTTCGTGTTCGTGGTGATGATGCTGAACCTCGGCCCGGCCTCGGTTCAGCAAGAACGCGTCTGGCTCAAGCCCGGCATCTGGGCCGGTCCGGTGATTCTCGCCGCCTTGCTGCTGGCCGAACTGCTGTATGTGCTGTTCGCTCACCAGAGCGGCCAGGCCATCGGCCACACCACCGTAGACGCGAAAGCCGTGGGCATCAGCCTGTTCGGCCCGTACCTGCTGGTGGTCGAACTCGCCTCGATGCTGCTGCTTGCCGCAGCCGTCACGGCGTTCCATTTGGGCCGTAACGAGGCGAAGGAGTAAGACATGCCTGCTATCCCTCTCGAACATGGTCTGGCAGTTGCCGGCATCCTGTTCTGCCTTGGTCTGGTCGGCCTGATGGTCCGCCGCAACATTTTGTTCGTGTTGATGAGTCTGGAAGTGATGATGAACGCCTCGGCACTGGCGTTCATTGTTGCTGGCGCCCGTTGGGGCCAGCCGGATGGACAGATCATGTTCATCCTGGTGATCAGCCTTGCAGCCGCCGAGGCCAGTATTGGTCTGGCGATCCTGCTGCAACTGTATCGCCGCTTCCACACGCTCGATATCGACGCTGCCAGTGAGATGCGCGGATGAATCTTATCTTTCTGACTTTCGTATTCCCTCTGATCGGTTTCCTGCTGCTGTCGTTCTCCCGTGGACGCTGGTCGGAAAACCTCTCGGCACTGATCGGCGTGGGTTCCATTGGCTTGTCGGCGATCGTCGCCGCCTACGTCATCTGGCAATTCAACGTCGCACCTCCCGAAGGCGGTCACTACACCCTGGTGCTGTGGAAGTGGATGGCGGTCGAAGGCTTCAAGCCTGACTTCGCCCTCTACGTCGACGGCCTGTCGATCACCATGCTCGGCGTGGTCGTTGGCGTCGGTTTCCTGATCCACCTGTTCGCATCCTGGTACATGCGCGGCGAAGCGGGCTACTCGCGCTTCTTCTCGTACACCAACCTGTTTATCGCCAGCATGCTGTTCCTGGTACTCGGCGATAACCTGTTGTTCCTGTACTTCGGCTGGGAAGGCGTGGGCCTGTGCTCGTACCTGTTGATCGGTTTCTACTACAGCAACCGCAACAACGGTAACGCCGCACTCAAGGCCTTCATCGTGACCCGGATCGGCGACGTGTTCATGGCCATCGGCCTGTTCATCCTGTTCCAGCAAGTGGGCACGCTGAACATCCAGGAACTGCTGGTGCTGGCACCGCAGAAATTCCAGGTCGGTGACTTCTGGATCACCCTGGCGACCCTGATGCTGCTGGGTGGCGCTGTAGGTAAATCGGCACAACTGCCGCTGCAAACCTGGCTCGCGGACGCGATGGCTGGCCCGACTCCGGTTTCGGCACTGATCCACGCCGCGACGATGGTTACTGCCGGTGTCTACCTGATCGCCCGTACCCACGGTCTGTTCACCCTGGCGCCGGAAATCCTGCACCTGGTCGGCATCGTCGGTGGTGTGACGCTGGTTCTCGCAGGTTTCGCCGCACTGGTACAGACCGACATCAAACGTATCCTCGCCTACTCGACCATGAGCCAGATCGGCTACATGTTCCTGGCGCTGGGCGTTGGTGCATGGGATGGCGCGATTTTCCACCTGATGACCCACGCCTTCTTCAAGGCCCTGCTGTTCCTTGCTTCCGGTGCGGTGATCGTTGCCTGCCACCACGAGCAGAACATCTTCAAGATGGGCGGTCTGTGGAAAAAACTGCCACTGGCCTATGCCAGCTTCATCGTTGGTGGTGCCGCCCTGGCCGCTCTGCCACTGGTCACCGCAGGCTTCTACTCCAAGGACGAAATTCTTTGGGAAGCGTTCGCCAGCGGCAACCACGGTCTGCTCTACGCAGGTCTGGTCGGCGCGTTCATGACGTCGCTGTACACCTTCCGCCTGATCTTCATCACGTTCCACGGTGAAGCCAAGACCGAAGCCCACGCTGGTCACGGCATCTCGCACTGGCTGCCACTGTCGGTGCTGATCGTACTGTCGACTTTCGTCGGCGCGATGATCGTGCCACCGCTGCACGGCGTACTGCCAGAAAGCGTTGGTCATGCCGGTGGCGAAGCCAAGCACAGTCTTGAAATTGCTTCGGGCGCCATTGCCCTGGCCGGTATCCTGCTGGCAGCGCTGCTGTTCCTCGGCAAGCGTCGCTTCGTCACGGCCATCGCCAATAGCGGCATCGGCCGTTTCCTTTCGGCCTGGTGGTTCGCTGCCTGGGGCTTCGACTGGATCTACGACAAACTGTTCGTCAAGCCTTACCTGGCGATCAGCCACGTACTGCGCAAAGACCCGCTCGACCAGACCATCGGTCTGATCCCGCGTATGGCCAAGGGTGGTCACACTGCCCTGAGCCGCACCGAGACCGGTCAACTGCGTTGGTACGCTGCTTCGATGGCTGCTGGTGCCGTGCTGGTCATTGGCGCCATCGTGCTGGTAGCGGTCTGATATGAACCTTGCGAATTTGCGAAAGGAAACGAGCCCGTCATGATTCTGCCTTGGCTAATCCTGATCCCCTTCATCGGCGGCCTGCTGTGCTGGATGGGTGAGCGCTTCGGCGCTACCCTGCCCCGCTGGATTGCGCTGTTGACCATGACCCTGGAACTCGCCCTCGGCCTCTGGCTGTGGGCCCACGGTGACTATTCATTTGCGCCGGCGCCTGGCGCCGATCCGACCTGGGCGCTTGAGTTCAAGCATGTCTGGATCCAGCGCTTCGGCATCAACGTGCACCTGGCCCTCGACGGCCTGTCGCTGTTGATGATCCTGCTGACCGGTCTGCTGGGTATCCTCTCGGTACTCTGCTCGTGGAAAGAGATTCAACGTCACGTTGGCTTCTTCCACCTGAACCTGATGTGGATCCTGGGCGGCGTTGTCGGCGTGTTCCTCGCCCTCGACCTGTTCATGTTCTTCTTCTTCTGGGAAATGATGCTGGTGCCGATGTACTTCCTCATCGCGCTCTGGGGTCACAGTTCTTCGGACGGCAAGAAAACCCGGATCTACGCAGCGACCAAGTTCTTCATCTTCACTCAGGCGTCCGGCCTGATCATGCTGGTGGCGATCCTCGGTCTGGTGCTGGTCAACTTCAACAACACCGGCGTGATTACTTTCAACTACGCCGACCTGTTGAAAACCAAGATGTCGATGACCACCGAGTACATCCTGATGCTCGGCTTCTTCATCGCCTTCGCGGTCAAGCTGCCGGTCGTACCGTTCCACTCGTGGTTGCCTGATGCCCACGCCCAGGCGCCGACTGCCGGTTCCGTCGACCTCGCCGGTATCTTGCTGAAAACCGCTGCCTACGGTCTGCTGCGTTTCGCCCTGCCGCTGTTCCCGAATGCTTCGGCCGAGTTTGCGCCGATCGCCATGACCCTCGGTCTGATCGGGATCTTCTACGGTGCGTTCCTCGCTTTCGCACAAACCGACATCAAGCGTCTGATCGCCTTCTCTTCCGTTTCCCACATGGGCTTCGTGTTGATCGGCATCTACTCCGGCAGCCAACTGGCGCTGCAAGGTGCAGTGATCCAGATGCTCGCGCACGGTGTTTCGGCAGCCGCACTGTTTATCCTCAGCGGTCAGTTGTACGAGCGTCTGCACACTCGTGACATGCGTGAGATGGGCGGTCTGTGGTCGCGTATCGCTTACCTGCCGGCGATCAGCCTGTTCTTCGCAGCCGCATCCCTGGGCTTGCCGGGTACCGGTAACTTTGTCGGTGAGTTCCTGATCCTGATCGGCTCCTTCGCAAGCTGGCCGTGGATCACTGCAATTGCCACCTCCGGTCTGGTGTTCGGTTCGGTCTACTCGCTGATCATGATCCACCGTGCCTACTTCGGTCCGTCGAAATCGGATTCGATCCTGCACGGTATGGACGCTCGCGAACTGATCATGGTGCTGGGCCTTGCGGTGCTGCTGGTTTACCTCGGCGTCTACCCGCAACCGTTCCTCGACACCTCTGCCGCCACGATGCATGGCGTGCAGCAGTGGCTCGGCACCGCCTTCACTCAACTCGCTTCGGCCCGGTAAGAGCGCTATGGAATTCACGATTCAACACTTTATTGCGCTTGCGCCACTGTTGATCACCAGCCTCACCATTATCGTGGTGATGCTGGCAATCGCCTGGCGCCGCAACCACTCGCAGACCTTCCTGATCTCGGTCGCCGGTCTGAACCTGGCCTTGCTGTCGATTCTGCCAGCCCTGAAAGTCGCGCCTCTGGCCGTGACCCCATTGCTGCAAATCGACACCTTCGCTTGCCTGTACATGGCGCTGATCCTGGTCGCCACCCTCGCCTGTGTGACCCTCGCCCACGCCTACTTGGGTGATGGCGGTTCGGGTTACCCGGGCAACCGTGAAGAACTGTACCTGCTGATCCTGATGGCCGCCGCCGGTGGTCTGGTTCTGGTCAGCGCGCAGCACCTGGCCGGTTTGTTCATCGGTCTGGAACTGTTGTCGGTACCGGTTTACGGTCTGGTGGCCTACGCCTTCTTCAACAAGCGTTCGCTGGAAGCCGGCATCAAATACATGGTGCTGTCGGCTGCCGGTTCCGCGTTCCTCTTGTTCGGTATGGCGCTGCTGTACGCAGACTCGGGTTCGCTGAGCTTCGTCGGTATCGGTCAGGCTCTGGCTGCGACTGGCCTGCCTAGCTCGCTGGCACAACTAGGCCTGGGCATGATGCTGATCGGCCTGGCGTTCAAGCTGTCGCTGGTGCCGTTCCACCTGTGGACGCCGGACGTCTACGAAGGTGCTCCGGCACCGGTCGCCGCGTTCCTCGCGACTGCGTCGAAGGTTGCGGTGTTTGCGGTGATGGTGCGTCTATTCCAGATCTCCCCTGCTGCCAGCAGCGGCGTCCTGAGCGACGTGCTGACCGTCATCGCGATCGCCTCGATCCTGTTCGGTAACCTGCTGGCCCTGACCCAGAGCAACCTCAAGCGTCTGCTCGGTTACTCGTCCATCGCGCACTTCGGCTACCTGCTGATCGCACTGGTGGCAAGCAAGGGTCTGGCGGTGGAAGCCATCGGCGTGTACCTGGTCACCTACGTGATCACCAGCCTCGGCGCGTTCGGCGTAATCACCCTGATGTCCTCGCCGTACAACGGCCGTGACGCGGATGCCCTGTACGAGTATCGCGGCCTGTTCTGGCGCCGTCCGTACCTGACTGCTGTTCTGACCGTGATGATGCTGTCGCTGGCAGGCATCCCGCTGACTGCTGGCTTCATCGGCAAGTTCTACATCATCGCTACCGGTGTCGAGTCGCACCAATGGTGGCTGGTCGGTTCGCTGGTGCTGGGCAGCGCCATCGGCGTCTTCTACTACCTGCGCGTGATGGTCACCCTGTACCTGATCGAGCCAAACCTGCGTCGCCACGACGCCCAGCTGCACTGGGAACAGAAGGCAGGCGGCGTGATGCTGCTGGCCATCGCCCTGGTCGCGTTCTTCCTGGGTGTGTACCCGCAGCCATTGCTGACTCTGGTTCAGCAGGCGGGTCTGGCGGGCTGATTGCTCCGTCGCTTTTAGCTACAAATAGAAACGGCACCTTCGGGTGCCGTTTTTGTTTTTGCGGGCAAGCCCGGCTCCCACAGGTTTCGATGGTGTTCACAAAGTCTGTAACCACCCTGGATCACTTTGGGAGCGAGCCTGCTCGCGAAGGCGTCGGCACATTCAACCTCTTCTTCGCCCGACACCCCACCGCTATCACCATTCGGCGTTGGGCACTGCTTGCGGGACTGTTCCGACACAGCAACTGCGAAGCGTCTTCATAGATCAATCGAACGTTCTCACCAAACGCGGCGATTCGTCCTACAGGTGTTTTTACGAGCGGCGTCTACCGTTGAAAAAGGGACGAAAAGCAAGGCCAGGAGGCCTTGACCGATTCGATTATCGAGACAACACTATACGTAGGTAGCGTACAGAACATGGATGCTCTATTTATCGAATTGCCTGTATTTCAGAAGCACCGAGACGACTATCTGGATGACGATCTGTTTCGCAGCTTTCAACTGGAGTTGCTGAAAAATCCGGAAGCGGGCGATCTCATCGAGGACACAGGCGGGCTTCGTAAAATTCGCTTTGGCGACCAACGAAGAGGGAAAGGTAAGCGCAGCGGATTACGAGTGATTTATTACTGGTGGTCAGGCTTCGATCAGTTCTGGCTCTTTACCGTCTACAACAAAAACGAGCAGGACGATTTGACGCCTGCCCAGAAAAAACTTTTCAGAAAAACGCTGGATAGAGAACTCAACGCGAGAACCCACTATGAAACGTGACATTTTTTCCGAACTGATGGATGGACTGGAAGCACTGGCAGATGAACGCCAAGGCAAAATCACCTTGCGTACCCACAAAGTTCAACTGCCAAAACTGATGCCGATCACTGCTGAAGAAGTGATAGCCATCCGTCAGCAACTTAATCTTTCCCGGTCAGTATTCGCGATGTATCTACGCACCAACACGCGAACGCTCGAAAACTGGGAGCAAGGACGAGCAACGCCCAATGCTCAGGCCACAACCCTGATCCGTCTGGTCGAGCGTTTTCCACAGACAATCGAACAACTCGCAGCCCTGACCTGACACTGGGTTCTAATTCCAGCCACATGACGAAATTGTAATTCCCTCATCACCTTGGCGTTATCCGCAGCTTGCAACGATGTGACCCGGCGACCATGCCGGCGGGCCCTGCCCCGTCGAACAATAAAACCCACGCCGAAGCACGTTCCCGTTCTGCCGAACCCAAGGAGTGTTTGATGGTTAACAATTCGAAAATATCGATGGCCGCTATAGCAGTGGTGGTCGGCGCCGGGCCGTCCACGGTGTTTGCTGAAGACAAGCCTGAAGGCTTTGTCGAAGGCAGCAGCCTGACGGTGCTCAACCGTAACTTCTACTTCAATCGTGATCATCGCAATGGTCAGTCCAGCCCGACCGGCAACGGCTATTCAGAAGCCTGGTCGCATGCGGTGATCAGCAAGTTCGAATCCGGTTTCACCCAAGGCACCGTCGGGGTCGGGGTCGATGCATTTGCGATGATTGGTCTGAAACTCGATACCGGTGACGGACGCAACGGTGGGCGCAGTTCGTTTGATGTGTTGCCGGTCAACAGTGACGGCGAGGCGCGGGACGAATACACCAAGGTCGGCGGCGCCGCGAAAATCCGGGCGTTCGATACGGTGGTCAAGGTCGGTGATGTGTTCCCGGCCAACCCGATGGTCGCGGCCGGTGACTCGCGCTTGCTGCCGGAGAGCTTTCGCGGGGTGACGGCGACTAACACCAGCATTGAAGGTCTGTCGGTGCAGGGTGGCCGGTTGCATGCGATGAGCCAGCCGGCGTCCAGCGACATGCGTGAGAACTTCGCGACCTTCTATGCAGGTCCGGTCAATTCGCCGTGGATCGCTTATGGTGGCGGCGATTATGCGCTGAACAAAAATCTCAGTTTCAGTCTGTATTCCAGCCGTCTCAAGGATGCGTGGAATCAGTACTACGCCGGCACTGCCTGGACTTATCCGCTCTCGGATGACCTGTCGCTGTTCGGTGGCCTGAACTATTACAAGGCCGTCGACGAGGGCAAACAACTGCTCGGCGAATTCGACAACAACATCTGGAGCGGCCGCGTTGGCGTCAAGCTTGGTGCCCACTCTGTCGCCCTCTCCCACCAGCGCAACAACGGTAATGACGACTTCGACTACCTGCGCCAGTCCGACTCGATCTTCCTCGACAACTCGATCCAGTACAGCGACTTCAACTCGCCGAAAGAACGTTCGTGGATGGTGCGCTATGACCTCGACATGAGCACCTATGGCGTACCGGGTCTGTCGTTCATGACCCGTTACGCACGCGGCACCGACGCGGACTATTCCAATGCCAACGCGGTGTACATGCGTCGCGATGCCGAGGGCAATCCGCTGACCGATCAGAAGCGTTGGGAGCGCGATATCGAAGTCAAATACGTGGTGCAAAGCGGTTCGATGAAAGACCTGTCACTGCGCTTGCGCCAGGCCACAACCCGCGCCACGGCGTTCGAGTCGGATCTGGATGAAGTGCGGGTGATTGTCGAGTATCCGTTGGCGATTCTTTGATTGCACGGCTGATGCAAATTCACCTTTAGAAGCTCCTTGCTCCTTTGGTAAGAGGTGAATCTTTTGGCGTCCTTCGGGGCGCCTTTTTTTGCTTTGCGGTCGCGACATAATCAACCCGCTATCAAGACAACCTAGCGGGTAGCTGATTAAGCCGAGCTTTAGCGTAAAGGCAGCATCAGGGTTATAGGGGAAATGTCGGGGCACGGAATGAATCCCGCGTACTTGATATAAAAGCTCGACAGCCGATCATTCAAGGGATGAACAATTATCGCGCTGGATCCGATCGACTGAGACGCGTTGAGGGCTCTTTCAATCGCATCTTGCAGTAAATCGACAGCGAAACCTTGGCCCTGAGCTTCGCGCGTTACCCCCATACGCCCCAATAGAGTGACCGGATGGACACTGGGCGAATTGCGTTGACGGCTTTTCGGCATGACGCTGGCACGGGCGACTGATCCGCTGGAGAGCGTGTAGTAGGCCATCACATTCGACGTGCCTTTGAGGCAACTGACGTACACAACAGCCTGCTTGGTGGATTGGGCTTTTCGCGCCTTCCTCTGCAGGTAATGGTCAATGGTCACCTCACCAGAATCGAAAGCATCGAGTTCGTGTAGGTCGTTGAGCTTCTCGGGGGCGGTCAACTCCAACGTTTTGGACGTGCGAGCAGTTGGTGCAGGCATTCGTTACCTCGAGCCGGATTGGCTTCAATAGCCTGTTCGAATGCGTCAAATGCGCTGTCGTCGAGAAGGAACAGTCGTTTATCCAGAATCACCTCTTCAGCTTTTTGGCAGGCAGCTTCCAGGATAAAACTTGTGCGATCACGACCAGACATGGCGGCTGCCAAATCGATCAGATTACGTTTCTTTTCGTCCGCTCTCATGTTGATTGGAACGGGTTTGGATTTTTCAACGCTTTCAGTTGTGGACATTTGTTCTGTTTCCCATCTGGGTAGGTGATGTTGGAACTGGAGCCTCCTTATGGCGTTAGCACATCAGCTTTTGCTTACTTTTCATTTTCTGACTCCTTGAGTGGCCCGGAGAGGTTTAGGCCATGCTCTTAACGTGAGATCTAACGTTTGAGGTACGAAGCCATGAGAGCGGCTTCGGAGTCGATTCTATACCTACCGTGTAGCTAATGCATATACGCGTATAGCTTTCAGATACACGGTCATTTATTTAGGCCTGGCGAGAAAAAGATCCTCGCCAAAGGACCTTCGCCTACGTCGTGACCTCCACGTTATCCAGAGCTTTGTTCACCGCTAATTCACCAAGCATGACGACCTGCGCGATGCCGAGCAGAGTCTTGCGATGGGTGCCGTTCAGCAGCGCAGCGAAGTCACCGAGCATCACCGTGGCCGAGGCCAGGGATTCGCTGGCGTTGGCCAGTAATGATTCGGTGTCGGCTTTGGGATTGACCAGGAACATCTGGTTGGGGATGTACGGCGCGGACATGATGGCGGCTGAGGGTTTGAGGTAGAAATCGAGGGCGCGGTCGGCGGCTTCGTGGAGTTTTCGGGTGTCGACGGAGGCGTAAGGCGATGTTGAGTTGGCGTCGGGGATGGCGTCTGTTTCGGGGGGATTCGGGGTTGGCTTTTTCATAATGTTTTACTCAGCTTGAAGGTGGAGCTGGCCCTTTCGGTTCCACGCGAAAGGGTGGCAGCTGTACGCAGGTTGGAACCCGGGCAACTGAGCAAACCCGACAGACTCGAAGTCTCCCGCGCACAGCCGCCATAACGGAGTGCACACATGAAAGTGCGCAAGCATACGTCATGAACAGTGCGTCTTGCTTCAGTTGATCCGCGGGGTTCCAATCCCGATCGCTGAATTGGCAGCGACCCCCACAGGCTAGAGAGCTGACGTCCGACGGACAACCTGAAAACATTGTGGGAAGGTTCTGCACTTCACACACAACCTTTAAACATCACGAATTGAAATACGCAGCGTGATATTGCAATTCGGCCCCTGTAGGAGCTGCCGAAGGCTCGGGCCGCGTTTCGCCGTAAAGGATTCAGCTCCCGCCGTTGCGACACACGCCCATCACGTTGTACTTGATGGTGTTGAGCTGCCCCTTGGAGTCCTCGTAGGTCATGGCCGTTGGCACCACTTTGCACGCAGGCTGCGGCTTCACCACACTCACCACTTTGGCCACGTCCAGCTTCATTCCGTATTCGTAATCCTTCACCACCGGCGGCGCTTTGCCCTGGTTGGCGGCGTACTGTTCCATGGCTTTGCTGTTGGCGCTGAGCGCGCGTTCGAAAGTGCGGTCACCGCCACCTTCAGCCAGCACATTCACCGACATCGCCATGACAGCCGCGAATGCGATCAACTTGAGTACTTTCATACCATTTCCTTCCCGTCCGGGCGTAAAAAAAGCCCGGCATCGATGCGCGATAACGGGCTTGTTCAGGTGCAGCAGGCTTACAGATCGCGGGTTTTGTCGTCTTTCTTGTCAGTGACGACCACCGGGTTGCCGGCGGCTTTTTCCTTGGCGACGAACAGTTCCATGGAACGGTCGTTGTTGGTCATCATCCGTTCGAAAGTGCGGTCGCCACCGCCTTCTGCCAACGCTACGGAAGAGATCGCCAGAGCGGCTGCGAAGGCAGTGAGTTGGGTAAGTTTCATCGTTGATTCCTCGTTTAAGTAACTGACGGGATCAAGGTAACAATCCGAACCTATCGTGACGGTGGCGGGGAAATTACATATCCGTTATGTGCCCGGCACTCTCCTGAAGTCGAACACAAAACCTGTAGGAGTGAGCCTGCTCGCGATAGCGGTGGGTCAGTCAATGTAGATCTGACTGATAGACCGCTATCGCGAGCAGGCTCACTCCTACAGAGGGGATTACCTATTTAGTTGGAACAGCGTCCTCATCCCGGCGATGGGCGAGTTGGTAGAGCGCCGGCAAGATCAGCAGTGTGAGAATCGTCGAGGACAGGATTCCGCCGATCACCACGGTCGCCAGTGGTCGCTGCACCTCCGCACCGGTGCCGGTTGCAAGCGCCATCGGAATAAACCCCAGCGACGCCACCAACGCCGTCATCAACACCGGCCGCAAACGCGTCAACGCACCTTCGTTAATGGCATCGGACAGCGACCGTCCCTCCTCACGCAAATTACGAATAAATGCAATCATCACCAACCCGTTCAACACCGCCACACCCGACAAAGCAATAAACCCGACACCCGCCGAAATCGACAACGGAATATCGCGCAACCACAGCGCCATGACCCCACCGGTCAGCGCAAACGGAATCCCGGTAAACACCAGCAAGCCATCCTTCAGGTTGTTGAACATCATGAACAACAACCCGAACACCAACAGCAACGCCACCGGCACCACGATCTGCAAGCGCTTGGCCGCCGATTGCAGTTGTTCAAACTGGCCGCCCCAACTGGTCCAGTAACCGGCCGGGACTTGCACATCACGCTCGATCACCTCACCGGCCTCGCTGACAAACGAACCAATGTCACGCCCACGCACGTTGGCGCTGACGATCACCAGACGCTTGCCGTTCTCACGGCTGACCTGATTCGGGCCGAGCACCAGGTCGAGGCTGGCGACGTCTTGCAGCGCGATGAATCCAATCTGATTGGCCGCGCCATTCACCGCAGGCACCGGAATCAGCAGCGCCGACAGCCCGTCGATGTCCTTGCGCATGGCATCGGACAAACGCACAACCATGTCGAAACGCCGATCACCCTCATACAACGTCCCGGCCTGACGACCACCAACTGCAACGGCAATGGTGTCCTGCACATCACCGACGTTGAGTCCGTAACGCGCGGCTTTATCGCGATCGATGTTGATGGTCAGCACCGGCAACCCGGTAGTCTGCTCAACCTTGACCTCGGATGCGCCGTTGACCTTCTGCATGGCAGCAGCGATTTTCGCAGCGGTGGCGTTGAGCACGTCCATGTCATCACCAAACACCTTGACCGCGACGTCGCTGCGCACGCCGGAAATCAGTTCGTTGAAGCGCAGTTGAATCGGCTGCGACAGCTCGTAGTTGCTGCCCGGCAACGTCGCGGCGGCAGCCTGCAACTCGGCCATCAGGGATTCGCGGGACTTGCCCGGATCAGGCCATTGGTCCTTGGGTTTGAGCATCACGTAGCTGTCAGAGATGTTCGGCGGCATCGGATCCGAGGCGATTTCGGCCGTGCCTGTGCGGGCAAAAACGCGCTCGACTTCCGGCACTTTCGCCAGAATCAACGTCTCCAACCGCTGCTGCATATCCACCGATTGCGTCAGGCTGGTGCCCGGCACGCGCAGCGCTTGCAGGGCAAAATCCCCTTCGCTGAGGCTCGGTACAAACTCGCTGCCCATACGACTGGTGAGCACACCGCTGAGCACGATCACGCCCAACGCCGCGCCCACTGCGATTGCGCGATGGGACATGACCCAGGCCAGCGCCGGCGCGTAAACGCGACGTGCGCCGCGCATCACCGCGCCCTCTTCTTCCTTGACCTTGCCAGTCACGAACAGCGCAATCGCCGCCGGCACAAAGGTCACCGACAACAGCATCGCGCCAAGCAAAGCGATGACCACGGTGAACGCCATCGGGTGGAACATTTTCCCCTCGACACCGCTCAGCGCGAAGATCGGCAGGTACACGACCATGATGATCAACTGGCCGAAAATCAGCGGTCGCCGCGCCTCTTTCGCTGCGGCAAAGACTTCCTTGAAACGCTCAGCACGGGTCAGCAAACGGCCGTGATGCTGCTGCGCATGGGCCAGTCGGCGCAGGGTGTTTTCGACGATCACCACCGCGCCGTCAACGATGATGCCGAAGTCGAGCGCGCCGAGGCTCATCAGGTTGGCGCTGACCTTGTTGCTGAACATACCGGTGAACGTAAACAGCATCGACAGCGGAATCACCATCGCCGTAATCAGCGCCGCACGGATGTTGCCGAGGAACAGGAACAGAATCGCGATCACCAGAATCGCGCCTTCGATGAGGTTCTTTTTCACCGTGGCGATGGCTTTGTCGACCAGGTGCGTGCGGTCGTACACCGGCACGGCGATCACGCCTTGCGGCAGGGACTTATTGATCTGTTCGAGCTTGCTGGCGACCGCTTGCGAGACCGTGCGACTGTTCTCGCCGATCAGCATGAACACTGTGCCGAGCACCACTTCGCGGCCGTTTTCGGTGGCCGCGCCGCTGCGCAATTCGCGGCCGATTTCCACGCTGGCGACGTTCTTCACCCGGATCGGCGTGCCGTCGACATTGGCCATGACGATGTTGGCGATGTCCTCGGTGCTCGCCACTTGCCCCGGCGCGCGGATCAGCAATTGCTCGCCGCTGCGCTCGATGTAACCGGCGCCGACGTTGGCATTGTTGCGCTCAAGCGCAGTGACCAGATCGGTGAGCGTCAGTTTGTACGCGGCCAGGCGTTTCGGGTCCGGCGCGATCTGATATTCCTTGGCGAAACCGCCGATGGTGTTGATCTCGGCGACACCGGGTACGTTGCGCAATTGCGGCTTGATGATCCAGTCCTGAATCACCCGCAGATCGGTCGGCGTGTAGGCTGTGCCGTCGTCCTTGAGTGCGCCCTCCTTGGCTTCCACTGTCCATAAAAAGATCTCGCCGAGGCCGGTGGAAATCGGCCCCATCACCGCTTCGGCGCCTTCGGGCAATTGCTCCTTGGCGATCTGCAAACGCTCGTTGACCAATTGACGGGCGAAGAACAGGTCAGTGCCGTCCTTGAAGATCACCGTGACTTGCGACAGGCCCGAGCGCGACAGCGAACGGGTCTGTTCGAGTGCCGGCAGACCGGCCATCGCGGTTTCAATCGGAAAGGTGATGCGCTGCTCGGTTTCCAGCGGCGAAAATCCGGCGGCGCCGGTATTGATTTGCACCTGGACGTTGGTGATGTCGGGCACGGCGTCGATCGGCAGCTTTTGATAACTGGCAATGCCGAGGCCGGCCATAAGCAGAACGGCGAGCAGCACGATGATGCGCTGCTCGATGGCAAACTGGATCAGGCGTTCGAACATGAGGACCTTCCAGAATTAATGACTGTGCTCGGCTGAGGCTTTGCCCAGTTCCGATTTGAGGACGAAGCTGCCGGCGCTGGCGACTTGCACGCCCGGTTCCAGGCCTTGAGTAATTTCCACATGGCCGGCGGCGCGGCTGCCCAGTTCTACCGCGCGGGCTTCGAAACCGTCGTCGGTACGCACGAACACCGTGGGTTTGTCCTCGACGGTCTGGATCGCAGATTCCGGTACGGCGACTTTCGCTTCGCGACTGTCGGTCGCCACCAGCGCGGTGACGAACAGACCGGGGCGCCACGAGCCTTGCGGATTTTCCAGGGTGACGCGGACGGTCGCGGTGCGGGTTTGTTCGCCGAGCAAACTGCCGACGTAAGCCACGCTGCCGACCACTTCAGCGTTGAGTTCCGGGGCGCTGACGGTGACCGCTTTGCCTACTTGAACCTTGTTCAGATCCTTCGGTGACACGCCGAACGTCACCCACACTCGCGACAAGTCCGAGAGGGTGAAAGCCGCCGTGGCCTCATCGACCACCTCGCCCGGCGTCAGGTGTTTTTCTACCACCACGCCATCGAACGGCGCGCGCAGTTCGTAGCGATTGCCGCCAGTGGCGACCACGCTGCCGCTGAGTACGCTGATCTTCTGCTGCGCATTGCTCAGGGCAATTTCAGCTTCTTGCAACGCTTGGCGCGCCTGGAGGAAATCCTGCTCGGCAGAGATCTTGTCCTGCCAGAGTTTTTTCTCGCGTTCATAAGTGGTGCGCGCCAAGGTCAGGCGACGTTGCGCGGCGGCCTGCTCGCTGCGTTGATCGGAGATCTGCTGGCTGGCGATCACCGCCAGCAACTGGCCCTTCTTCACGGTTTGCCCGAGGTTGACCGCCACCGCCTCGACAACACCCGGCACACGCGGCACGATGTGGGCGGTGCGGTCTTCGTCAAAGCGCACTTCGCCGGGGAACGGCAGGCCGCGGCTGATGTTTTGCGGTTTTGCCTCGGCCAGTTGAATGCCGGCAGCACTGATCTGCTCCGCACTCAATTCGATGTGTCCCTCTTCGGCATGGTCAGCCGCTGCGCCTTCTTCAGCGTGATCGGCATGTTCAGAAGCCTCGTCGGCATGCGCGTCGATGCTTGCGTTACCGGCCCACTGCGAGCCGATACCAATGCCCAGCGCCAACGTCGCCACCGCGACCACCATCAATTTTTTATCCATGGAAACTCCTCTGCGCCGAGCCATCGCGCAGTTGTCTGAAAAGTGAAATTCAACGGCTGACGCTGAGGTCGCCGAAGATCCGTTCGATGCGTACGCGGGCGTCGGTGGCTTCGCTGACGGCCTGGATGTATTGGCTGCGAGCGCTGATCAGCGTGCGTTGCGCGTCGAGCACATCGAGAAAGCCGAACTTGCCCATTTCGAATCCGCGTGTGGCGCTGTCGACCGCACTTTGCGCGGCGGGCAGGATGGTCTGGTTGAACGCGGTGACTTCGCCGTTGGCGGTCTGCCATTGCTCAAGGCTGGTCTGGATTTCCGTGCGCAAACGCAGCTCGGTGGCGTTGCGCAGATCCCGCGCCTGATCGGTGCGGCGCGCGGCCGCGAGCACGTTGCCTTGATTGCGATTGAACAGCGGAATCGGCATAGACAGCCCGACCACGTTGACCCGCTCGCGCTCGGTTTCGCTGTATTGGCTGCCGACACTGACGGTGAGATCGGGAATGCGCTGGGACTTTTCCAGGCCCAACGACGCTTCGCGCTGGTCGATCTGCAACTTGGCCAGACGCAGTTCGGCGGTCTCGTTCAAGCGCTCGAGCAATCTTGTCGGTGGTGGAACGGCCGGCATGCTTTGCGTGGGTGCCTGCACCTTGGTCGAGGTCGGTAGCGGCGTGCCCATGACCTGCGCCAGTTGTTGGTAAGCGGTGGCCTGATCGCGCTCTGCCCGGCTCAGCTCAAGGCGCACTTCCGAGAGTTGCACTTGCGCCCGCGTGCCTTCGACCGGCGAAGATTTACCCGCCTCGATCCGCCCTTGCGCCACCCGCACACCGTGCTCGGCCAATTGCAGGGATTGCCGGGACAGCTGCAAACGCTGCTGCGCGGTTTGCGCACTGTTGAACGCCTGAATCACATCGGCACGCAAAGCATTGCGCTTGCGCTCCAGTTCGATGCCGGCAGCGTCTTGCGCACGGCTGGCGACATCGATGCGTGCACCGCGTTTGCCGCCCAGTTCGATTGGTTGACTGAGCATCACCGTGGTTGTGCGCGAATTGCGCCGAGTGTCTTCAGCCTCCCACGACACTTCAGGGTTAGGGATCAGCCCGGCCTGTTGGCGGTCACCTTCGGCGATACCGATTTCCCATTGCGCGGCGGCTAAATCCGGGTTGCTGGCGAAGGCGCTTTGCAGGGCTTGATCCAGCGTCAGGGTCGCTGCGTTTACAAGGCTGGTACAGGCCAGCAACAAGATGACGCTGGCGGTTTTTTTCAGGCGTGATTGCGCCGTCAGTTTAATTAAACCGGGCAATGGAAGACTTCCTTTATTCAAGAATCTCGGATGCCGCCACGGTAGGGTGTTGAACTTATCGACAAGGTGACTGGAACATTACAAATCCGTTATCCACGGTTTGGGGAAGTTGTTTTGTTCTAGGATGCGAAGTGCTAGCAGCGTTATCGAAATACATCGAAACAAAAACACGGTAGTTATCTGCTGAATTGTACTTGCCGTAAGTAAACTCAAGAGAATTTGGTGGTTAGCACTGCGACCTACTGTCGCAGAACACTGATCTAAAGCACTTGGCCGTTGACCCTGTAGCCGCTACAACCTTTATTGTCCGCACTCCCCTCACCCCAGCCCTCTCCCGGGGGGAGAGGGAGCCGACCGAAGTGTCTGGCGTTTTTTATCGACCTGTTACATCAAGTTGATTATGGATTCAGTAACGTTCTTTCACGTCGGCGTAGTTCTGAAATATCCCACGCTCAGTCCCCTCTCCCTCTGGGAGAGGGTTAGGGTGAGGGCCTTTTAAATTAAATACCCATTAAATAAAAGTGGTGAAAGATCATGCGAATCCTTGTCGTCGAGGACGAGCTTAAAGCTGCCGAATACTTGCATCAGGGTTTGACCGAAAGTGGTTATGTCGTTGACCACGCCGCCACCGGCGCCGATGGTTTGCATCTGGCGCAACAGCAGGCCTATGACCTGATTATTCTCGACGTGAACCTGCCGGAACTCGACGGTTGGGGCGTGCTGGAACAACTGCGTCGCACCCATTCGACGCGGGTGATGATGCTGACGGCGCGCGGGCGTCTGGCCGACAAGATTCGCGGCCTCGATCTGGGCGCCGACGATTATCTGGTCAAGCCGTTCGAGTTTCCCGAACTGCTGGCGCGGGTGCGCACCTTGATGCGTCGTAGCGAAAATATCCCGGTGCCGCAGGTGCTGAAAGTCGCTGATCTGGAACTCGATCCGGGTCGCCATCGCGCGTTTCGCGGGCAACAGCGTATTGACCTGACCACCAAGGAATTCGCCCTGCTGCATTTGCTGATGCGCCAGTCCGGCGAAGTGCTGACGCGCACACAAATTATCTCGCTGGTGTGGGACATGAATTTCGACTGCGACACCAACGTGGTCGAAGTGTCGATCCGCCGCTTGCGGGCGAAAATCGACGACCCGTTCGACAGCAAACTGATCCACACCCTGCGCGGTGTCGGCTATGTGCTGGAGGCAAGGGAATGAAGCCCTCCAGCCTCTCGATGCGCCTCGGTTTGACGGTGAGTATTCTCGGTGCGCTGCTAGTGGTGTTTCTGGCGATCCTCGCCTATTTCGCGTTGACCCATGAGCTGAATTCGCTTGCCAGAGACAGCCTGGAAAAGAAGATGGCGCAGGTGGAGCACAGCCTGTCGTTGTACGTCGATGCCAATGAAATCACCGGCAAGCCGCATATTCTGCTCGATCAGGTGATGGGGCATGACAACCTCACGCTGACCATTTACGACCGCCTCAATCAGCGCTCGCCGCTGCTCAAATCCGGCTCGGGATTGAGCGATCCGCGCGTCGAATTGAAAGCGGTGCGCGCAACCACCGATCAACTGACCTACAGCGACAGCACCGACGCTGATGGCAAGAAATTCCTCACCGCCTCGAAACTGATTCGCCTCAAGGACAGCAGCAGCGTGCCGGTGCTGCTGTCAGTGGATAACGCCCACGATGAGGCGCTGCTCAGCGCCTATCTGCGCTCGACGCTGATTGCCTTGCCGTTGTTGCTGGTGTTTATCGGCCTGACCGCTTGGGGCGCGGTGCAGCGTGGTTTGGCGCCGCTGCGCGAGTTTCGCAAAGTCGCGGCGATGGTCTCGACCCAGGATCTGGAACATCGATTGTCCGTGGTGAACATGCCGCAGGAACTGAGTGAACTGGCACAAGGCATCAACTTCATGCTGCATCGGCTCGATGCCGGGGTGCAGCAGTTGTCGCAGTTCTCTGATGACTTGGCGCATGAGCTGCGTACGCCAATCAATAACCTGATGGGCAAGGCGCAGGTGACCTTGTCCCGCGAGCGCACGACCGAGGAATACAAGGACGTGCTGGTATCGTGCACCGAGGAACTGGAGCGCGTGGCGCGGATTGTCTCGGACATGTTGTTTCTCGCGCAGGTCAGTCATCCGTCGGCGCTGGCGCCGTTTGAAGCGGTGGCGCTGGAGGTTGAGGCGGCGAAGGTCGCCGAGATGTTTTCGTTGTCGGCGCAGGATAAGAGCATTCATTTGAATGTCATTGGCAGCGCACAGGTGATGGGCGATCGGTTAATGATTCAGCGGGCTATTTCCAATCTGCTGTCCAACGCGCTGCGTCATTGCCCGAACGGGAAAACCGTGACGCTGCTGATCGAACAGAGTGCGACGCAGGCATCCCTGCTGGTCAGCAACCCCGGCGCCGGGATTGAAGCGCAACACCTGCCACATCTGTTCGACCGCTTCTACCGCGTCGACAGCAGCCGCTCGCGCTCGCAGGGCAGCACCGGATTGGGGCTCGCAATCGTGCGCTCGATCATGAGCCTGCATCAGGGTGTGGCGGAGGTTAAGAGTTTGCCGGGGGCGATGACGGTGTTCCGCCTCGGTTTCCCGGCGGTGCCGCCAATGGCCCCTTCGCTTGCAGGCAAGCTCCCACAGTGATTTGCGGGGTACTCAGGTTTTGTGAACACCGCTAAAACCTGTAGGCCTTCGCCTGTTCGCGATGGCGTCGGATCAGGCGATATCCATGTTGAATGTCAAAATGGGAATCGGGAGTTTTGTACGATTTCTTACCGATACGCTCTCGTCTACGCACAAACTCCGAAAGCTCCCGCCCTAACATCCGCTTCGTCCTACAGCCAGCCTTGAGTGGGTAGTTCTATGGTGAAGGTCTTTGCAGCTAGAAGAACGATGGGGGGGCACTATGAGCAGAGACATGTTTTGTGAGTTGGTTGCAGAAATCGAGACTCTGGCAGTCCAAGGTCGGGCGCAGCGCCTCCTCGCTCACACAGGAAAAACCGGCACACCACGAATTGGCGCTATGAAAGGCAAGTTGGTGCTGCCTGAAGATTTCGATTCGCCATTGCCTGACGCCATGCTTGATACCTTTGAAGAAATTCAAGCATGAAGCTGGCATGGACCGATGCCCTTTAGTAGCTGCTGCGGTGGGCAGGGTGTTTTTGAGTGTTATGAACACCACTGCATTCTGTAGGAGCTTGCCTGCAAGCGATGGCGGCGGGTCAGTCACATCTTTGTTATCTGACACTCCGCAATCGCGAGCAGGCTCACTCCTACAGGTTTTTGTGTCGTTCACAGATGATGCGTACGCCTCAATCCCCTGTAGGAGTGAGCCTGCTCGCGATTGCGGTAGATCAGGCGCAAAAAAAAACGGCACCTTGCAGTGCCGTTCGCCTTTCACATTTCAGCTGTTACTTCCGCGCATCCGCCCACGATTTCAGCAGTTCGTTGTAGCTCACGGTCTCGCCCTTCGGCTTCTCGTTCGCCAGTTTCGGTTTCGGTGCGCCCGGTTGATCGAACCAGTACTGAGCATCGCGCTCCGGATTCATCTTCGGCGCGCAAGTGGCCTGGGCCTTGGAGCGTTCGAGGCGCGTCATGATCGCGTCCTGATCTTTCGCCAACCCATCCAGCGCTTGCTGCGGAGTCTTCTCGCCGCTCGCCGCTTCGGCGATGTGGCTCCACCACAGTTGCGCCAGACGCGGATAGTCCGGCACGTTGGTGCCGGTCGGGGTCCATTGCACGCGGGCCGGGCTGCGATAGAACTCGACCAGACCGCCAAGTTTCGGCGCCAGGTCAGTCATCGCTTGCGAGTTGATGTCCGACTCGCGAATCGGCGTCAAACCAACGATGGTTTTCTTTAGCGACACGGTTTTCGAGGTCACAAACTGCGCATACAGCCACGCCGCGAGTTTCTGTTTCTCAGGCGTGGATTTCATGAACGTCCACGAACCCACGTCCTGATAACCAAGCTTCATGCCCTCTTCCCAATACGGCCCGCGTGGCGACGGCGCCATCCGCCATTTCGGCGTGCCGTCGGCGTTGACCACCGGCAGGCCCGGCTTGGTCATGTCGGCGGTGAACGCGGTGTACCAGAAGATTTGCTGCGCAATGTTGCCCTGCGACGGCACCGGACCGGATTCGGAGAAGGTCATGCCCGCCGCTTCCGGTGGCGCGTACTTCTTCAGCCAGTCGACATACTTGGTGGTGGCGAACACCGCCGCCGGGCCGTTGGTGTCGCCGCCACGGGTCACGCTGGAGCCGACCGGGTGGCAGTCCTCGACGCGAATCCCCCACTCGTCCACCGGCAAACCGTTGGGCAACCCTTTGTCGCCGCCACCGGCCATGGAGAACCAGGCATCGGTGAAGCGCCAGCCCAGCGACGGGTCTTTCTTGCCGTAGTCCATGTGCCCGTAAACGCGTTTACCGTCGATCTCCTTGACGTCTTCGCTGAAGAATTTGGCGATGTCTTCATAGGCCGACCAGTTCACCGGCACGCCCAATTCGTAGCCGTACTTTTCCTTGAACTTGGCTTTCAGATCCGCACGTTCAAACCAGTCGGCACGGAACCAGTACAGGTTGGCGAATTGCTGGTCGGGCAGTTGATAGATCTTGCCGTCCGGCGCGGTGGTGAACGAGATGCCAATAAAATCCTTGATATCGAGGGTTGGCGAGGTGAAGTTCTTGCCCTCGTTGGCCATCAGGTCGGTGATCGATTCGGTCTTGCCGTAGCGAAAGTGCGTACCGATCAAGTCCGAGTCGTTGACCCAGCCGTCATAGATATTCTTGTCCGACTGCATCACCGTCTGCATTTTCTCGACCACGTCGCCTTCTTGCAGCAGGTCGTGGGTGAGTTTGATTCCGGTGATTTCGCTGAACGCCTTGGCCAGCACTTTCGACTCGTACTCGTGGGTGGTCAGGGTCTCGGAAACGACCTTGATGTCCATGCCGCGAAACGGCTCGGCCGCTTTGATGAACCACTTCAGTTCTTCAAGTTGCTGCTCGGCCGTCAGGGTCGACGGTTTGAATTCACTGCCGATCCATTTTTTCGCCGCGTCTTCGTAGGCATCCGCCCACGCGGCGGCGCTCAAACCGCTGAGTGCCAGCATGGCTGCCAATGAAATGCTATGTCGCAGCTTATTGTTTTTGTCGAACATAGAGACCTCCTGTTTAAGTTGTGGAGCCGCGTTGCCGAACGACTCGACTAGCCCCAACGCATCACAGCCAACAGCCACACCAGGGACAACGCGGACGCTACCCAGATGCTCCAGTCGGTGGCGCCGATCACCAGCAAATGCAGGTAGGCGCTGCCGAGAAGACCGATAAACAAACGATCGCCACGGGTGGTGGCAATCGGCAAAAAACCTCGCCGCAGGATGCTCGGCGAGCGCAATTCCCACGTCGTCATGCCGACCAGAATCAGGCCGATGACGATGAAGAAAGCTGCGGTAGGCGTGGTCCAACTCATCCATTCCATCATCAGCTCCTCAGACCCGACCGAGGGCAAAGCCCTTGGCCACGTGGTTGCGAACAAACCAGATCACCAGCATGCCCGGCAGAATGGTCAACACCCCCGCCGCTGCCAGCACGCCCCAATCGATACCCGAAGCGGACACCGTACGCGTCATCACCGCCGCAATCGGCTTGGCGTTTACCGAGGTCAACGTGCGCGCGAGCAGCAATTCGACCCAGGAAAACATGAAGCAAAAAAACGCCGTAACGCCGATGCCGGAGCCGATCAGCGGGATGAAAATCTTCACGAAGAACTTGGGGAAACTGTAGCCGTCGATGTAGGCGGTTTCGTCGATTTCCTTCGGCACGCCGGACATGAAGCCCTCCAGAATCCACACCGCCAGCGGCACGTTAAACAGGCAGTGCGCCAAGGCCACGGCGATATGCGTGTCGAACAGGCCAATCGACGAATACAACTGAAAGAACGGCAGCAGAAACACCGCCGGCGGCGCCATGCGGTTGGTCAGCAGCCAGAAGAACAGGTGCTTGTCGCCGAGAAAACGGTAGCGCGAAAACGCATACGCCGCCGGCAACGCCACGCTCAGCGAGATCACCGTGTTCAAACTCACGTAATACAGCGAGTTGAGATAACCGGTGTACCAGCTCGGGTCGGTGAAGATCACCTTGTAGTTCGCCAGCGTAAAGGCCTGTGGGAAAAGCGTCAGGCCGCCGAGGATTTCGGTGTTGCTCTTGAACGACATGTTCAACAGCCAGTAGATCGGCACCAGCAGGAACAGGATGTACACCAGCAACGGAATAATCTTTCTCTTGCTCATGGCCGGGCCTCAGCGGTTGGCGTCGGAGTGCGTCATGGCGGTGTAGAACAGCCAGGACACCAACAGGATGATCAGGAAGTACACCAGCGAAAACGCCGCTGCCGGACCGAGGTCGAATTGCCCTACGGCCATCTGGGTCAGCGTCTGACTCAAGAAAGTCGTGGCGTTGCCCGGCCCGCCGCCGGTGAGCACGAACGGCTCGGTGTAGATCATGAAACTGTCCATGAAGCGCAGCATCACTGCGATCAGCAGCACGCTCTTCAGCTTGGGCAACTGAATATGCCGGAACACCGCCCAGGCCGAGGCACGGTCGATGCGCGCGGCCTGGTAATACACGTCGGGAATCGCGCGCAATCCGGAGAAACACAGCAGCGCCACCAGTGAAGTCCAGTGCCAGACGTCCATCACCAGCACCGTCACCCAAGCGTCCATGGTGTTGGCGGCGTAGTTGTAGCTGATGCCCATGGCATTGAGGCTCGAACCGAGCAGGCCGATATCCGCGCGGCCAAAGATCTGCCAAATGGTGCCAACCACGTTCCATGGGATCAGCAACGGAATCGCCAGAATGATCAGCACCACCGACGACCAGCGGCCCTTGGTTGGCATCGTCAGCGCAACGGCAATACCCAGCGGAATTTCAATCAGCAACACGCACGCCGAATAGATGAACTGGCGCAGCAATGAGTCGTGCAAACGCGGATCGAGCAGCACTTGCTTGTACCAGTCGGCGCCGACGAAGTAGCGGCTGGACTGATCGAAAATGTCCTGCACCGAATAGTTGACCACGGTCATCATCGGGATCACCGCACTGAATGCCACCAGCAGGAACACCGGCAATACCAGCCACCAGGCCTTGTTGTTCTGCACCTTGTTCATGGCTGCACCTCATCGTCGGCTTCGAGCAGAAACTCATCGGCATAGACCATCAGCCACTGCGCCGGAAAACTGATGTACGCCGTACCCTGGGGCACCGGTTTGTCTTCGGCCAGGCGCACTTTCAACGGCGCGCCGTCGAGGTCGAGGGTCATGATCTTGTAGGTGCCGAGGTCTTCGACGTGTACGACCCTGGCCTGCATCGCGTCATCAAACGGCTCGTCCCAGACATGAATAAACTCGGGACGGATGCCGACCTTCAGATTTTTCCACTGGCCGTGTTCGATATGTCGCTGCATCGCGTCAGACAGCGGCAGATGCGTCGAGGCGAAACCGACGCCGCCGGGTTGCGGCTGCACGTCGATCAGGTTCATGCCGGGGCTGCCGATGAAATAGCCGACAAAGGTATGGCTCGGCCGCTCGAACAGTTCCCGAGGCGTGCCGAACTGGACGATCTGGCCGCCGTACATCACCGCAATCTTGTCGGCGAAGGTCGATGCTTCCAGTTGATCGTGGGTGACGTAGACCATGGTGATGTTGAACTGCTCGTGGATCTGCTTGAGCTTGCGCCGCAGTTTCCACTTCAGGTGCGGGTCGATCACCGTCAGCGGTTCGTCGAAGAGGATCGCCGAAACGTCGTCGCGGACCAGACCACGGCCCATCGAGACTTTCTGTTTTTCGTCGGCGGTGAGGTTGCGCGCCTTTTTGCTCAGCAGGTTTTGCAGGTCGAGGACTTCGGCAATTTCCTGCACCTTGCTGTGCACTTTCGCCTCGGCCATGCCCTGATTGCGCAGGGGGAAGGCGAGGTTATCGAACACGGTCATGGTGTCGTAAACCACCGGAAACTGGAAAACCTGAGCGATGTTGCGCTTCTCTGGCGTCAGGTCATTCACCGCTTTACCATCGAACAACACGTGGCCCTGCGAAGGGCTGAGCAGCCCGGAAATGATGTTGAGCAAGGTCGACTTGCCGCAACCCGACGGCCCGAGCAATGCATAGGCGCCGCCCTGCTCCCAGACGTGATCCATCTCGCGGATCGCGTAATCTTCCGCGCCGCTCGGGGTTTTGCTGTAGCTGTGGGCGAGGTGTTGCAAACGGATTTCGGCCATCAGGCAACCCTCGCGACACGCCGGCCCGGTGCTTGCACCAGCCGGCCCTGCGCATCGAAAACGAACAGTTTGTGGGTCGGGATGTAAATGCGGATCGGCGCATCGACGTCGTATTCGTGAACGCCGGGCAGGTGCAGCACCAGCAGGAAATGCTCGTTGCGCACGTGCAGGAAGGTTTCCGAACCGCTGATCTCGGCGACTTCGACGGTGACCGCCAATTCCAGATCGTCATCGTTGCTCGGCACCAGCGAAATGTGGCTGGGGCGCACGCCAAAACGGAATTCGCCCTCGCCCACTGGGCGCAGATCAACGTTCAACGGGAAGTGTACGAAGTTGGCAAAACTCACTTCGTTGCCGGCAATGCGCCCGGGCATCAGGTTGATCGGTGGCTCGGAGAACAACTCGGCGGCGAGCACGCTTTGTGGTTGGTGATACACCGAGGTCGACGGGCCGCTCTGAATCACCCGGCCTTCGTGAAGAATGGTCGTGGTGCCGCCGAGTGCCAGCGCTTCGTTGGGCTCGGTGGTGGCGTAGATCGCGATGGTGTGGCGCGCCTTGAACAGCTCGCGCATTTCCTGGCGCAGCTCTTCGCGCAGTTTGTAGTCGAGGTTGACCAGCGGCTCATCGAAGAGGATCAGCTCGGCGTCCTTGACCAGCGCACGAGCCATGGCGGTGCGCTGCTGTTGACCACCGGAGAGTTCCAGCGGGTAGCGCTGCAGAAACTTCTCGATGCGCAGCATCTTCGCGGTTTCCTGCACTTTGCTGTGGATGATCTCTTTCGACACACCGGCCTGACGCAGCGGCGAGGCGATGTTTTCGAACACGGTCATCGTCGGGTAGTTGATGAACTGCTGATAGACCATCGACACGTTGCGCAGACGCACCGGACGTTGGGTAACGTCGACGCCGTTCATCAGGATGCGGCCGCTGTCCGGTTTGTCCAGACCGGCCATTAAACGCATGAGGCTGGTTTTGCCGGACAGCGTGCGGCCGAGCAAAACGTTGAAAGAACCAGGTTCGAATTTCAGGCACGCATCGTCGATCCAGATCTGGCCCTCGACGGTACGGCTGACGTGCTCCAGGGTGAGTGACATGGCTCGGCCTTTTTATTATTGGAGTCAAGCGACCTGTGCACGGGAGCGAGTTTCGTGCCAGAAATAGCAAGTGATTGATTTGTCGCGAAAATCATTGAAAGCGCGGAGAACAGGCGTTCACTGCTGAACACATTTGAACAGTTGGGCGATTGACAATGAACAATAGTGAACAACACTCTATGAACGCTTTTTGCCCGATCTCGTAAACACGGAAGATCCCTGTAGGAGTGAGCCGGCTCGCGATAGCGGTGTGTCAGTCAATGCAAATCCGTCTGATAGACCGCTATCGCGAGCAGGCTCACTCCTACAGGGATCTGTGCAGGTTTCGAAGATCGGGTTCATAACAACAATAAAAATCGCTGCATCAGAGGCCCACTGCCATGGCCGCACCTGCCCCGCCGCTGTCCCACGACGCGATCGTCCAGACGTCCTGGCAACGTTGCCGCGCGTTCGGTCTCGACCACCAAAGCACGCCAGCCTTCGATCAACTGCCCGCCGCCGGCATCGCGCAGTTGCTCGACAGCCACCATTCACTGGTGCAGACCACGCACCAGGAAGTCCTGCCCTATTACGAAAACATCCTCAGCAATTCCAACTGCCTGATCATGCTTGCCGACAATCAAGGTCAGGTGCTGACCTCGTGGGGCACGCAGCGGTTTATCGAACCGAATCTGGCGCGGGGGTTTCAGGCTGGGGCGAGCTGGATGGAGCGCACCAGCGGCACCAATGCGATCGGCACGGCGCTGGCCTGCGAACAAGCGGTGCATATCGAACACGATGAGCACTTTCTCAAGGCCAACCGTTTCATGACCGGTTCCGCTGCGCCGATTTTTGACGCTGAGCGCAAGGTGATCGCGGTGCTTGATGTGTCCAGCGACAGCTACCTGCCGCCCTCGCACACTTTGGGCATGGTCAAGATGATGAGCCAGACCGTGGAAAACCGGCTGATCCTCAACCTGTTCCATGGTCAGCATTTTCAACTGACCTTCAACACCGGGTTGAACAACCTCGACAGTCAGTGGGCCGGGTTGTTGATCTTTGATGAGAGCGGTCAAGTGCTGTCGGCCAATCGTCGCGCCGACAATCTGCTCGGTGTGCGCTTGTCGCGGGTCAGCGTTGAAAGTCTGTTCAAGGTGTCACTGCTGGAGTTGATCAATCAGCCCGACGGGTTGCCGTTTGCCTTGCAGACGTCCGGGCGTAACCGTTTTCAATGTTTGTTGAAGCGGCCGAAACAGGCGCCAATTCAGCCTCGGGTGTTTGCCGAACCGAAAAGCATTGAAGTGCCATTAAAACCACCCGCGGGCGCTATCAGCCTCAGCACCCTGCACTTCGGCGACAGTCGCGTGGAGAAAGCTGTGCGCCAGGCTGAGCGTTTGCTGGAGAAAGACATTCCGCTGCTGATCCATGGCGAAACCGGTGTCGGCAAAGAGGTCTTCGTCAAAGCTCTGCATCAGGCCAGCTCGCGCAGCAAACAGGCGTTTATCGCCGTCAACTGCGCGGCGATCCCCGCCGAACTGGTGGAATCCGAATTATTCGGTTACGAGAAAGGCGCGTTCACCGGCGCGAATCAGAAAGGCAGCATCGGACTGATTCGCAAGGCGGACAAAGGCACGTTGTTCCTTGATGAGATTGGCGATATGCCGTTGCCGACGCAGGCGCGGTTGTTGCGGGTGCTGCAGGAGCGTTGCGTGCAGCCGGTGGGCAGCAGCGAGTTGTTTGCGGTGGATTTGCGGATCATTTCGGCGACTAACCGCTCCTTACGCGAACAAGTGCAATTGGGACGGTTTCGTGAGGATTTGTATTACCGCATTGGTGGACTGACGCTGGAACTGCCGCCGCTGCGCGAGCGCAGTGATAAAGAGGCGTTGTTTAAACGGTTGTGGGAACAGCATCGCGAGCCGACGCAGTGGGCGGGGTTGAGCCAAGAGGTGCTGGAACTGTTCAGCCGTCATCCGTGGCCGGGGAATTTGCGTCAGGTCAGCAGTGTGATGCAGGTGGCGTTGGCGATGGCTGAGGAGCAGCCGGTGAGGCTGGAGCATTTGCCGGATGATTTTTTTGTTGATCTGGAGATGGAGCCGGTGGAGAGCGCGGCGCCGTTGGGGGTTGATTTGAATGATGTGGAAGCGTTGAACCGGGAGTTGAAAGCGGCCGGGGGGAATATTTCGCACCTGGCGCGACGGTTGGGGGTGAGTCGGAATACGCTTTACAAGCGGTTGCGGCAGATTGAAGGTTGAGTGAACCGCCCTTTCCCTCACCCCAGCCCTCTCCCTGTATGTACCGGAGACATGGTGGACACATGTTCGGAGACATGGTGGACGGTTTTAGATCTTCTTACCTGCCGTCACGATCTTCAAGTTCAAGTCGATTCGGGCGATACGGTGTCTACTCCAGTAGACATCGTGGATGCCGTCCTCCGTCGTTTCCCTGATAGCCACTGACCTCCCGTGAAACGCCTTTCCGACGGTGTATTCACGGTTGCCCCAGTAGATCTCGCCCTTCACCTGAACCTTCCTGACCACATCCCCATCATCGTACTCAGGCGCCGCCGGTTGCTCCTGATATTCCCGTGGGCTGCTGCTGTAGCGAGTAGCAGGAACCTGCATGCCCAGTGCTTGATGCGGGCGCTTCTGGTTGTAAATCTCACGCCAGATATCAAACGCCCGTTGCGCATCGTCCAGATCGATGAAGAGCTGGCCTTGCAGGACTTCCCTTTTCAGGCTGCGGTGGAAGCGCTCCAGCTTTCCCTGGGTTTGCGGGTGATAAGGTCGGGAGTGGCCGACCTTGATGCCCTGGCTCATCAGCCAGACCTCCAGTGCTGTATAAACACCTGTCTGATCACCCCATGGCGAACCGTTGTCCATCGTCATGCGTAAAGGCAGGCCGAAGCGCCGAAAGGTCCGGATTAGATGCTCCTGAACGGTTTGGCGCTGCTCATTGATGCATGCCGCGATGCACAGCGAAAACCGTGAATGATCGTCCAATATCGTCAACGGATGGCAACGCCCCTGAGCCAGGCTGATATGTCCCTTGAAGTCCATCTGCCAAAGATCGTTGGGCGCTTCATGCTCGAACCGGATAAACGGTTTGATCTCAGCGGCCTTTGGATCAACGCGCGAATGACGCTGTAAAACCGCATGCACGGTACTGACCGAAGGCATCACTTTGCCGTCGTCTTCCAGCACACGCTTGAGCTTGCGAGCGCCCCAAGCGGCGTACTCCTGACTCACGGTCAGAATCTGCTGCTCAACATCGTCAGCGCAACGTTTGGGTGATGTCTTTGGTCGTCGAGACTGATCGATCAATCCCTCTGCACCTGAGGTTTCAAACCTGTTGAGCCATTTGTAGGCAGTGCTTGGGCTGATATTGAATCGGCGGCAAAGCTGCCGAATATTGGCCCCTTCCTGCTGAGCCAAAAGCACGAATTCTGTACGAAGCTGCACGGTGGACACCTCTTCCCAAGACACAGGTCATCTCCTTCACGATGAACAATGTGTCTATTAAAAAGTGTCCACCATGTCTCCGAACACCTGTCCACCATGTGTCCGGTACATACACTCCCAGAGGTAGAGGGAGCTGACCGAGGTATCTGGCGCTGGACATCGACCTGAAAGATCGTGGCGATTATGGATTCGGTGCAAATCGACCAGGTCGGCGTATCTATTGAGCATCCCCCATTCAGTCCCCTCTCCTGGGGGAGAGGGCTAGGGTGAGGGCGAAAATTCCGGCTCAACATGCGCAACCGACGCCGCCTCCAATGTGCGCAACCCGACCAACACAACAACCACCATCATGATCCCTGCCCCAATCGCCACGCCGAACCCGGCCCGTGCACCCCAGCCATCAATGACCAGCCCCGCCAGCATGCCGCCCAGCGCAACGCCAATGCTGATACCGGTAGTCATCCACGTCAGCCCCTCAGTAATCCTCGACGGCGGGATGATGATCGTCCCCAGCTTCATGACCACCACCATCGTCGGCGCAAACGAGATGCCGGCAATAAACAGCGTCGCTGAAAGGACATAAACGTCCGCTGCAAAAATCGGCAATACGCCGGTGAACGCCGTGACCAGTATTCCGATCAGGAACTGTTTTTCGATCGCCAGGGAAACCCTCATCGCGCCAAACGTCAGGCCCGCCACCAGTGAGCCGAACGCATAAGCAGCGAGGATGAAGGTCGCCGCCCCCGGCCAGCCTTGCGCATTGGCGAAGGCGACAACAGCGACATCGATTGCTCCGCCAATGACCCCCATCGCTAACAACGCGAGGACAATGGTGCGCACGCCGGAGATCAGCAAGGTCGAGCCACTATGGCTGGCGTGGCCCACGACAACCTTGGGTTCAGTCTGGCGCTGCAGGAGAAATGCTGTCACCCCGACGGCCAACAGCCCGACCGCAACCAGCGGCCCGGCTTCGGCGAAAAAGCTCACGCTCAGACCGATCGCCAGTGGCGGGCCGATGATGTAGGCGAGTTCGGTCAGGACCGTGTCCAGCGAGAACGCCGTGTGCAACTGCGGCTTGCCCCGGAACAACTGCGACCATCGCGCGCGGATCATCGATGGCATGCTCGGCATCGTCCCCGCCAAGGCTGCCAGTACAAAGAACACCGCGGCGGGCGCTCTCAGGTGAACGGCGGTGATCAGCGCCAGCAGCATGGCAATGCTGAACGCGGTGACGATGGGCAGTACGCGACTCTGGCCATGTTGATCGACCAGTCGCGAGATGTGCGGGCCGAGCAACGCATTGGCCAGGGTGAAAGTACCGGCGACTGCGCCGGCCAGCCAGTACACCCCGGTTTGCTGCACCAGCATGGTGATGATGCCGATGCCGATCATTGCCTGAGGCAAGCGTGCAATGGAACTCGCGAGCACTAGCCCGGTGGCGCCGGGGGTGGTTAGCAGTTCGCGGTAGTGATTGGCCATGGTGTTTCCCTTACATGATCGTCACCACTCAGCATCCGGCTGAGCGCGTTGCCGACATCAAGACCTACGCGAACGTCAAAAGCAACCCTCACCCCAGCCCTCTCCCAGAGGGAGAGGGGGCTGACCGAGGTGTCTCAAGTCATCCATCGACCTGAAAAAAGGAGTCGAATATGGATTCAGAGCAGGCCGGCCAGGTCCGAGTACATCGACCTGAAAGAACCAGTCGATTATGGATTCGGTGCAGCACGTTCAGGTCGGCGTATTTCTTGAGCATCCCCCATTCGGTCCCCTCTCCCTCTGGGAGAGGGTTAGGGTGAGGGGCTTTCTCGCCGCCAAACAAAAACCCGCACTAGGCGGGTTTTGTTTTGAAGCCAAACACAGCAATCAGTCAGCCAAACGCCAGGTAGTCCCACCCTTGCCGTCTTCCAACACAACGCCCATCGCAGTGAGCTGATCACGAATCCGATCCGACTCAGCCCAATCCTTACCCGCACGTGCTGCCAGACGCGCCGCAATCAACGAATCAACCTCAGCCGCATCGACACGCCCTTCAGCGCCCGCCTGCAAAAAGTCATCGGCTTCGAGCTGCAACACACCCAACACGCTCGCCAGCTCTTTCAGACGCGCCGCCAGACCTGCCGCCGCATCGAGATCGCTCTCACGCAGACGGTTGATCTCACGCACCATCTCAAACAACACCGCGCAAGCTTCCGGCGTGCCGAAGTCGTCGTTCATCACCGTGGTGAAACGTTCGACGAAGGCTTCGCCGCCAGCCGGCGCCACAGTCGGCAAACCTTTCAACGCGTGGTAGAAACGCTCGAGGGCGCCTTTGGCGTCCTTGAGGTTGTCTTCCGAGTAGTTGATCGCGCTGCGGTAGTGGCTCGACACCAGCAGGTAACGCACGACTTCCGGGTGATACTTTTCCAGCACGTCGCGAATGGTGAAGAAGTTGTTCAAGGACTTGGACATCTTCTCGCCATTGATGCGGATCATGCCGCAATGCATCCACGCGTTGGCGTAGGTCTTGCCGGTGGCCGCTTCGCTCTGGGCGATTTCGTTTTCGTGGTGCGGGAACTCGAGGTCGCTGCCGCCGCCATGAATGTCGAAGGTCTCACCGAGGCAGCAGGTGGACATCACCGAGCACTCGATGTGCCAGCCCGGACGCCCGGCGCCCCACGGCGATTCCCAGCTTGGCTCGCCCGGCTTGGCGGCTTTCCACAGCACGAAGTCCAGCGGGTCCTGTTTCGACTCGTCGACTTCGATGCGCGCGCCGATGCGCAGGTCTTCGATTTTCTTGCGCGACAGCTTGCCGTAGCCCATGAACTTAGCAACGCGGTAGTACACGTCGCCATTGCCCGGCGCGTAGGCGTAACCCTTGTCGATCAAGGTCTGGATCATCGCGTGCATGCCCGGAATGTGATCCGTGGCGCGCGGTTCCATGTCCGGCTTCTTGATGTTCAGGCGCGCTTCGTCTTCGTGCATCGCGGCGATCATGCGCTCGGTCAACGCTTCGAACGATTCACCGTTCTCGTTGGCGCGGTTGATGATCTTGTCGTCGATGTCGGTGATGTTGCGCACGTAGGTCAGGTCGTAGCCGCTGAACCGCAACCAGCGGGTCACCAGGTCGAAAGCGACCATGCTGCGGCCGTGGCCAAGGTGGCAGTAGTCGTACACGGTCATCCCGCAGACGTACATGCGCACCTTGTTGCCATCCAGCGGTTTGAAGACTTCTTTGCTCTTGGTGAGCGTGTTGTAGATCGTTAGCACGTTATTTCCCTTGACGCTGAATCACTGGCCCCACGAATCACGCAGGGTCACGGTACGGTTGAATACCGGCTGACCTGGTTTCGAGTCCTTCATATCAGCAACGAAGTAGCCTTCGCGCTCGAACTGGAAACGGTCTTCCGGCTGTGCATTGCCAAGCGATGGCTCAGCACGACAACCGGTGAGTACCTGCAGCGAATCAGGGTTGATGTTGTCGAGGAAACTCGCGCTGTCTTCAGCCTTCTCAGGGTTGGCCGAACGGAACAGACGATCGTACAGACGCACTTCGCACTCGACGCTGGCCGCGGCCGGCACCCAGTGGATCACGCCTTTGACCTTGCGGCCTTCAGGGTTCTTGCCGAGGGTTTCCGGGTCGTACGAGCAACGCAGTTCGACGATGTTGCCATCGGCGTCCTTGATCGCTTCGTCGGCACGGATCACGTAGCTGCCGCGCAGACGCACTTCACCGGCCGGTTCCAGGCGCTTGTAGCCCTTCGGCGGCTCTTCCATGAAGTCATCACGGTCGATGTAGATTTCCCGGGCGAATGGCAGCGCGCGTACGCCCATGTCTTCTTTCGGGTGGCGCGGCAGTTCGAGGTTCTCGACCTGGCCTTCCGGGTAATTGGTGATGACGACTTTCAGCGGACGCAGTACGCACATGGCGCGTGGCGCGGTCTGGTCGAGGTCGTCACGGATGCTGAATTCGAGCATGCCGAAGTCGACCACGCCGTCGGAACGGTTGGTGCCGATCATTTCGCAGAAGTTGCGGATCGATTTCGGCGTGTAGCCACGGCGGCGGAAGCCCGACAGCGTGGACATGCGCGGATCGTCCCAGCCGTTGACGTGCTTTTCATCGACCAGTTGCTTGAGCTTGCGCTTGCTGGTGATGGTGTAGTTGAGGTTCAGACGGCTGAACTCGTACTGACGCGGGTGCGCCGGCACTGGCAATGCGTCGAGGAACCACTCGTACAGCGGACGATGGCTTTCGAATTCCAGGGTGCAGATCGAGTGGGTGATGCCTTCGATGGCGTCCGACTGACCGTGGGTGAAGTCGTAGTTCGGGTAGATGCACCACTTGTCGCCGGTCTGGTGGTGATGCGCGTGGCGGATGCGATACATGATCGGGTCGCGCAGGTTCATGTTCGGCGAGGCCATGTCGATCTTCGCGCGCAGCACGCGGGCGCCGTCCGGGAACTCACCGGCACGCATACGCGCAAACCAGTCGAGGTTCTCTTCTACCGAACGGTCGCGGAACGGGCTGTTCTTGCCCGGCTCGGTCAGGCTGCCACGGTATTCCTTGGCCTGCTCTGGGGTCAGGTCGTCGACATAAGCCTTGCCGGCCTTGATCAGCTCAACGGCCCAATCGTGCAACTGGTCAAAATACTGCGAGGCGTAGCGCACTTCACCGGACCACTCGAAGCCCAGCCATTTGACGTCGCTTTCGATCGCGTCGATGTATTCCTGGTCTTCCTTGGCCGGGTTGGTGTCGTCGAAACGCAGGTGCGTGACGCCGCCGAACTCCTGGGCCAGGCCGAAGTTCACGCAGATCGACTTGGCGTGGCCGATGTGCAGGTAGCCGTTGGGCTCAGGCGGGAAACGGGTGACGATCTGGGTGTGCTTGCCCGAGTCCAGGTCTGCCTGGATGATCGGCCGCAGGAAATTGACCGGCACGGCAGGGCCGGACTTGGCATTCGAGGTAGGGTCGACAGTGGGCTTGCTCATAGGATCCTTGACTTACATGTGCGCGGCCGCAGAGGGGGCCAGACAAAACAAAGCCGCTATCATAGCCGATGCTGTCAAGGGGCTGACAGAGCACGGCCTATAAAGGAGCGCATTTAATCGCCGGGAATTGAAAAACAGCCTCGAAATTCGCGCCTGTCACGCTAAACTGCGCACCTTGGCCCACGGGCTGAACCGGTAACGGGCGCAAATGTCCCATTGCCCACGAATTCCTTATAAAACGCTTCATTGAAAAAGAGCACCGATCATGACTCAAGTTAAATTGACCACCAATCATGGCGACATCGTCATCGAACTGGACGCGGAAAAAGCGCCAATCACCGTTGCCAACTTTCTCGAATATGTTAAAGCCGGTCACTACGAGAACGTGGTTTTCCACCGTGTGATCAAGGGTTTCATGATCCAGGGCGGCGGTTTCCAGCCTGGCATGCAGGAAAAGAAAGACAAGCGTCCAAGCATCCAGAACGAAGCCGACAACGGCCTGAAGAACGAGAAGTACACCCTGGCCATGGCTCGCACCATGGAACCGCATTCGGCATCGGCGCAATTCTTCATCAACGCCACCAACAACAGCTTCCTCAACCACACCGCCAAAACCGCTCAGGGCTGGGGTTATGCAGTGTTCGGTAAAGTCGTTGCAGGCACTGACGTTGTCGACAAGATCGAAGGCGTGGCGACCACCTCCAAGGCCGGCCATCAGGACGTACCAGCAGACGACGTGATCATCGAGAAAGCCGAGATCATCGAAGCGTGATATTGCTGATTTCAGACTTGCATCTGGAAGAGGAGCGCCCGGACATTACCCGGGCGTTTCTGGATTTGCTCGCCGGACGCGCCCGCTCGGCGAGTGCGTTGTACATTCTTGGCGACTTCTTCGAAGCGTGGATTGGCGACGACGCCATGACGCCCTTCCAGCGTTCCATCTGCCAGGCCCTGCGCGAATTGAGCGACAGTGGCACGGCGATTTTTCTGATGCACGGCAATCGCGACTTCATGCTCGGCAAGGCCTTTTGCAAGCAGGCCGGCTGTACGTTGTTGAAGGACCCGAGTGTCGTGCAGTTCTACGGCGAGCCGGTGCTGTTGATGCACGGCGACAGCCTCTGCACCCGCGACGTCGGCTATATGAAGCTGCGGCGTTATCTGCGTAATCCGATCACGCTGTTTATCCTGCGCAATCTGCCCTTGAGCAGCCGCCACAAACTGGCGCGCAAACTGCGCAGTGAAAGCAAGGCACAGACGCGGATGAAGGCCAATGACATTGTCGATGTCACGCCTGAAGAGATTCCGCGGATCATGCAGGCGTTTGGCGTGAAGACCTTGATTCATGGCCACACCCACCGCCCGGCGATTCACAAGTTGCAGCTTGGTGAACAAGCGGCGAAGCGGATTGTGTTGGGGGATTGGGATCGTCAGGGGTGGGCGTTGCAGGTGGATGAGAGCGGGTACGCCTTGGCGCCGTTCGACTTCGCCCCGCCGCTGGCTTTGCCGCACGGCTAAAAGCTTTACCCCCTCACCCCAGCCCTCTCCCCCAGGGGGGCGAGGGGGAAAGGGAGCCGATCTCTATGCTCTTCAAAACCTGAGTTCGACTCGGTATTGCAAGTCGGCGTACCTCAAACAATCAACTCGGTCAGTCCCCTCTCCCCTAGTGAGCGAGGGGGAAAGGGAGCCGATCTCTGTGCTTTTCAAAACCTGAGTTCGGCTCGGTATTGCAAGTCGGCGCACCTCGAACATGCACCACGGTCAGTCCCCTCTCCCTCTGGGAGAGGGTTAGGGTGAGGGGTTCTTGACCTTAGTGCCCTGAAGCCGCTGGCCCTGCCTTGGCAGCAAACGGCGGCTTCGCCAGCCACACAATCAGAATCAACCCCATAAACCCCCAGCCCAGCAGCGTGAAGTAATCCACGGTGGAGAGCATGTACGCCTGACTGGTGAGGATCTGATCCATCTGCGCATAAGCCGACTGACTCGCCCCGCCCAAATGATTCAAGGTCTCGCGAGTCGCCGGCTCGAAGGTGCTGATGCTCTCACTCATATACGCATGATGCTGATCGGCCCGACGAATCCAGATCCACGTGGTCAGCGACGCCGCAAAGCTACCGCCCAACGTCCGCAGGAAAGTCGCCAGACCCGCGCCATCGGCAATCTGGCTCGGCGGCAAGTCCGACATGAGGATGCTCAACGTCGGCATGAAGAACAGCGCCACGCCAATACCCATGAACAACTGCACCAAAGCAATGTGCTGGAAGTCCACCTCATTGGTGAATCCGGCCCGCATAAAGCAGCTCAAGCCAATCGCCAGAAACGCCAGCCCGGCCAGTAAACGCAGGTCGAACTTGTTCGCGTACTTGCCGACAAATGGCGACAGCAGCACCGGCAGAATGCCGATCGGCGCCACGGCCAGACCGGCCCAGGTCGCGGTGTAGCCCATTTGCGTTTGCAACCACTGCGGCAGGATCAGGTTGATGCCGAAGAAGCCGGCGTAACCCAGCACCAACACCAGCGTGCCGATGCGGAAGTTGCGATACGCGAACAGCCGCAGATTCACCACCGGATGCTGGTCGGTCATTTCCCAGATAACGAACACCGCCAGCGCGATCACCGAAATCGCCGCGCCGATGATGATGAAGTTCGACTCGAACCAATCCAGGTCATTGCCCTTATCGAGGATCACCTGCAACGCACCGACGCCGATGATCAGCGTGATCAGTCCGACGTAATCCATCGGCTGACGGCTGGTTTCCACCGGACGTTTGGCCAGTTGCGAACGCACCACCATCACCGCAAAGATGCCGATCGGTACGTTGATAAAGAAGATCCACGGCCAGCTATAGCTGTCAGTAATCCAGCCGCCGAGAATCGGCCCGGCAATTGGCGCAACCACCGTGACCATCGCCAGTAACGCCAGGGCCATGCCTCGCCTCGCGGGCGGATAGACCGCGATCAACAGGGTTTGCGTCATCGGATACAGCGGCCCGGCGACCAGACCTTGCAGCACGCGGAAGCCGATCAGTTCCGGCATCGACGTTGAGATACCGCAGAGAAACGAGGCCAGCACGAACAGAATAGTGGCCCACAAAAACAGCTTCACCTCACCGAAACGGCGGCTGAGCCAACCGGTCAGCGGCAGCGCAATCGCGTTGCTCACGGCGAACGAGGTGATCACCCAGGTGCCCTGCTCCGAACTCACCCCGAGGTTGCCGGAAATCGTCGGCAGCGCCACGTTGGCAATGGTGGTGTCGAGCACTTGCATGAACGTCGCCAGCGACAGGCCGATGGTGCTGAGCAACAGGCTGGGCGGCGTGAAAGAGGCGTTATTGCTCATTGTGAATCCTATGAAACCTGATGGTCGCCGCAGCCCTGTAGGAGTGAGGCTGACTGATACACCGTTATCGCGAGCAGGCTCACTCCTACAAGGTCAGTGCAGGTCAGCGTTGTGCGGTTTTGCTGACCGCGGCGCTGTTGTCGTGGATCAGCTGCGCAATCATCGCGTCGGCTTCGGCCAGTTGGCGGTCGTAGACGTTGGTGCTGAACGAGGCTTTTTGTGGCGGCTGCTGCGCCAGCACCGGGCCGCTCTGGTCGTGCAGGTTCACTTCAACGTTGGTCGACAGACCGACACGCAGCGGATGCTTGGCCAGTTCTTCGGCGTTGATGTGAATGCGCACCGGCACACGCTGCACGATCTTGATCCAGTTACCGGTGGCGTTCTGCGCTGGCAGCAGAGCAAACGCGCTACCCGTACCGGCGCCGAGGCTGTCGACGGTGCCGCTGTACTTCACGTCGCTGCCGTAGATGTCGGACTCGATATCGACCGGCTGACCGATGCGCATGTCACGCAGTTGGGTTTCCTTGAAGTTGGCGTCGATCCACAGCTGATCCAGCGGAATCACCGCCATCAACGCCGTGCCCGGCTGCACACGCTGACCGAGTTGCACGGTGCGCTTGGCGACATAACCGGTGACCGGCGCGATCAAAGTGCTGCGGGCATTGGTCAGGTAAGCCTGACGCAGATCGGCGGCGGCGGACATCACGTCCGGGTGCGACGACACCACGGTGTCATCGACCAGCGCGCTGGTGGTTTTCAATTGCTGTTTGGCGTTGGCCAGGGCGTTTTGCGCCGAGGTCAGGTCGTCGCGAGCGTGGGACAGTTCTTCCTGGGAAATCGCCCCGCCCTGCGCCAGGTTCTTCCGGCGGTTGTAGTTGTCCTGGGCTTTCTGCACTTCGGCCTGTTGCGCGTTGACCTGGGCTTTCATGCCGTCAACGTTGCTGTACAGACCACGCACCTGACGCACGGTGCGCGCCAGTTTCGCCTGGGCACTTTGCAGGCCGACTTCGGCATCGTTCGGGTCGAAGTTGATCAGCACCTGACCTTCGTGAACCAGATCACCATCGTCAGCACCAATGCTGACCACGGTGCCGGTCACCAGCGGGGTGATTTCAACGACGTTGCCGTTGACGTAGGCATCGTCGGTGCTTTCGTTAAAGCGCCCGATGAATTCGTGATACGCCCAGACGCCGGCGCAGGCGAGTGCAACCACAACGGCGAGCACCAGCAGCATGACTTTGCGTTTGCGCGGGTTGCCGGTGTCCGGGGTGTTGCCTTGAGCTTGGGTATTTTCGGCAGTGGCCATGACAAGTACCTTGAATTAGTTGTGCGGCGTGGCTGGGGTGGCGTTGGCTGCGGTCAGGGTGTCACCCTGGAAGCCGCCGCCCAGCGCTTGCATCAGTTGAATCGACAGGTCGATCTGCTCGGCATTGAGGTTGGCCAACTGACGCTGGGCCTGCAGCAATTGCTGCTCGATGCTGAGCACGTCCAGGTAGTTGCCGATGCCGGAACCGTAACGCTGGACGACGGTGTTGTAAGAATCCTGAGCAATGTCGGTGGCGTGCTGCTGCGCACCGATCTGCCGGCCGATGTCACGCAACTGGTTGATCGTGTCGCTGACATCGCCCAGTGCTTTCACCAGACTTTTGTTGTACTGCGCCACCGCCAGATCGTAATCGGCGTCGCGCGCATCGAGGTTGGCGCGCAGGCGTCCGCCGTCGAAGATCGGCACCGAGATGGTCGGGGCAATGTTGAAGAAGCGACTGGCCGAACCGAACATCGCGTCACCCAACAAAGATTCGGCACCGGCCGAGGCCGTGAGGTTCAAGTTGGGATAGAAGCGGGTTTTCGCCGAGTCGATGTCCTTGCTCGCGACTTCTACCCGCCAGCGTGCAGCAACCAGATCCGGGCGACGACCGAGCAGTTCCGCCGGCAGCACCGACGGCACGGCGACAGCGCTGGCTTGCAGGACTTTCGGTCGGGCGATTTCGTTGCCGCGATCCGGGCCTTTGCCGAGCAGCACGGCCAAGGCGATTTTGGCGCTGTTCAAGCGCTTTTCTGCGTCGATCAGGCTGGCTTCGGAACTGGCTTCCAGACTTTGTGTTTGCTGGAACTGGTACTGACTGTCGATCCCGGAACTCAGGCGACGCTGGCTCAGGTCGAGCATCTGCTTGGTGCGCTTGAGGTCTTCGTTCGCCAGGTCATAAACGATGTGCGCCTGACCGAGATCGCTGTAGGCACGGGCGACGTCGGCGGCGAGGGTCAGTTGTGCAGCCTGACGATCGACTTCAGCCGCGCGGGCCTGACCGAGTGCAGCTTCCCAGGCGTCACGCTGACCGCCCCAGAGGTCGAAGTTGTAATTGAAACCGGCGCTGACGTTACGCACGGTGGCGTAGGCATCGCCCTGCCCTCGCGGGTCCTGATCCTTGGCCAGACGCGAACGGCTGATGCCGGCGCTGGCGTCGAGGGTCGGATAGCGTTCGGCGTCGGCGGCATACGCGGCGGCACTGGCCTGATGGGCGCGGGCTTCAGCGATCTGTATGTCCGGGCTGTCGTGCAGCGCTTCGCGGATCAAGCCGTCGAGTTGCGGATCGCCGAGGCTGGTCCACCAGTCGTTTTTCGGCCACGCGGCTGGCGACAGGGTCACGCCGTTGAGGGATTGGCTGGCGTTGAGGCTTTTCGCATCAAGGCTTTTGCCTTGAGTGTCGAGGCCGCTGTAGTTGGCGCAGCCGGCGAGGATCATCGCCGACAGCACCAGCGTCAGGCTGCTGCGCAAGGTTTTACCGCTCATTGTGTTCACCTAACCGCTGGATGGTGATCGGGTCACCGGCTGCCAGCAGAATTTTCTTGAGGATGTATTCCAGGGTCTTCAACTCGTCCGGAGTGACGGCGCCCGCCAGTTCATTCATCGCATCGGCGCCGATGTGCGGCAGGCGATCGGCCAGTTGCTGGCCTTGTTCGGTCAGCTTGAGCTGAACCTGACGGCGATCGCCTTCGCTGCGCTGGCGAGCGAGAAAGCCTTTCTGCTCCAGACGATCGAGCATGCGTGTCATCGAACCGCTGTCGAGCGACAGATGCCGGCACAGCTCGGCCGGGGTATCGACGCCGAACTGGGCCATGATGATCAACACCTTGAACTGCGCGGCGGTGATGCCGTGGGGTTCCATGTGGGTGTCGATGATCCGGTCCTTGAGCAGCGCAGCACGGCCAAGCAACAGGCCGAGATGGCAATGTTTGAATTCGTCCGGGGTGAAATGCTTCATTTGCTCACCTAATAACTGCCTAGGCAGTGAATGTATGTCGAGATGTTACTGCCTAGGCAGCGAATGTCAACGTAATAGTTAGGAGGCTTGGTAATTAGTTGACCAGTGGAGTTGGTTTTTGTGTTGCACAGGCGGACGCCTTCGCGAGCAGGCTCGCTCCCACAGGGTTTTGCGTCAGCCAGAAAATATTGGCAACGACACAAAACCTGTGGGAGCGAGCTTGCTCGCGAAGGGCGCGACTCGGTGTAAGTTCGGTCAGGATTCGTCAGATGGATGCACAGGCGGCTGCACAGGATGCACCTCGCGCCCGCGCAAGGCAGTCGCCGCATAGCCACAGGCCCGTTTGACCACCGCATAAATGCTGTGCCAGCCCGGCGGTGCCGGTTCGATTGCAGCATGCAACGCTCGCGCATAGTCGAGCACCAGTCCGGGCGTCCACGCCATCGCCTCTGCCCGTTTGCGCACTTGCGCGGCAACCCAGAACTCGGGGCTGAAAATGATCCGGGTGAAATCCAGCATGCTCGAATGCCCCCGGTTCATCGCCCCTTCCAAGGCCGCTTCGAGGCTATGGGCGACGGCGCTGGAACAATTGCGACTGGTCAGGTTGTACGTGCTGTTCTGCCGATACTCCGTCCAGAACGCATGCAGGCGCCGGGCGTCATAGTGGGCAAAACTGACCTGCGCCGAAGACGGGCACCAGTCCGCCACCTCCCCCGCATAGTCCGGCAGAAACCGGCCGGCAACATCGTTGTTAGGCGTCGCCCGCAGCAAGCGCACGAAATCCCCCGCCGAGCGATCGATGTCGTCCTGCGGGTAATGGCTGATGTAAATGTCCGGACCACATTCCAGTGCCGCGTGACCGGCGGAGATAACGCCATTGATGTCGACCGCCGCGATGTAGCGGTTGAGCAGGCGATTGCGCACCAGGGTGTCGTCGACGGTGCCGCTGGGGGTCCAGACATGAATGACCAACGCGTCGCTGCTGGCCGGCGCACTGACCGACAAAGGGCTTGTCAGCGGCGGCTGGTGCTTGAAGCGCACCGCTTGGCGCAACAAGGCGCAGCCCGAGAGAAACAGGCTCATGCCGATACAAAACGGCACCGTGCCCTTGTACAGCGTCGGATACGGCTCAAGGATAAAAACGCCAAAGCCGATTTCGAACAACCCCGCCAGCAGCGACACTTGCCAGCCGACAAAGCGCACCACCACCGCCGCCGCCAGCCTGAAGACCCCATCAATGATGAAAGCCCCGCCAAACAGCACCGCCAGAATCAGCCCGGCGGCGTGTTGCCGGTCGACGATCAGCAGTCCCAGCAAGAGAAACGCCAGACCGCGCGCTTTGCGCAGGGCCGCAGCGGTCCCGGTTTTCGGTGCCGGCACCAGCAGCAGGATCAGCGCTTCGAGCAACAACAGATAACCGAAAAGATGCAGCGGGAAATACAGCACACCGTCCAGCGCATCAATGAAGATGCCCACACCGGCCGCGCCCCAGACAATGCCCGTCAACGCCAGCGCGGACCAACGCTTGCGGACAAAGTCGTGACCGAGCAAGACCATACTCAAGCGGACCATATGACCTCTCTGGTAAACCGGGGGACGCACAATCTGCACGGTTTTCAGGCTCAGGTGAGTCTAATACATCGTTGCGTTTGCAGATTCGCGCGAGGGTGTTCTAAGAATCGCCTGATGTCCATCGGTATACACCGCGTTTAACGTACGCCGCTCTTTGGCCAATTACGTAAACCCTCTTCATGAAGCGTTTCAAAGTCCAGCGCCCGCTCCTGTTCTGTATCGCAGCCACCTTGTTTGCCTGCGCCTCGAACGTGATGGCCGGCAGCTGTGTTGCAGTCGACTCAAAGACTGAAACCCTCAATTTTGGCGCCAGTCTCGCCAGTTCCAGTCTGACCATTCCTGCCGACACACCCAATGGCACCGTGGTCTATCAGGACACCGTGCAGTCAACCGCCCACGTCTGGAGTTGCTCGAAGATTTCCCTGTTTGGCATTCAGATGAATCCGAAACTGGGCACTGCCACCGGTACGGACAGTATTTTTCCGCTGGGCAAGAGCGGACTGTCCTACCGCGTCTGGTTCCAAGCCCTGAGCCGTTACGAAACAGCTTTGCAAGCCATCGCCGCCAACTCCGCCTATGGCTTCGGCGCGAACTCTGTGCGTCTGGAAATCATCAAGACCGGCGAGCTGACGTCAAAAGTCAACATCGACGCGGGGTATCTGGGCAGCCTGCAGGACGATGATCTGATCCTGAAGAAACTTAACCTGATGAACCCTATCGTGCTGAACGCTGCCTCCTGCCAGACCCCCTCGGTACCGGTGGCGATGGGCGACGATTATCAACTACACGAATTCCGCGAAGCCGGCGCCACGCCACGCAAAGTGCGCTTCGACATTGCCTTGAACCAATGTCAGACCGGGATCAAGAAAGTCACTTATTCACTCAAGGCCAACACCCCGGTCCTTGATGCAACCAAAGGTGTCGTTGCGCTCAATTCCAGTTCCACCGCCAAAGGCATCGGCTTGCAAGTGATGAATGAACTCGGCCAGCCCATCGCTTTCGACACCACCTACCCGTTCAACGGCTTCACCACCACCGGGCTCAATTTCAAAATCCCCTTTTCGGCCGCGTATTACCGTCTGGGCACTGAGAGTATCGAGGCCGGCAGTGCCAATACCGAAGTGACCTTCATCGTCAATTACCTGTGACGCTATTAAGGATCGTCTGATTCTCCCGGCGCCCGCTCGCCCCTACAGTGCCGGGATGAGATTGAAGAACTACCTCCATCAGATCAGCCCGCTCCTGTCCTCGCCCGATGCGGCGCGGCGTCTGCTGCGCATTTTTGCCCTGGTCCTGCTGGTAGGCATTCTCGGCGGCGTCTACAGCTTCCTGCTGTTTACCTTCAACAATGAGATTTCTCAGCGGCGCAGCTACATGAGCAGCGCCATCGCTGAGGCGCATACGTTTTTCACCACCCGCGAAGCGCTGCTGGAAAGCCTGAGCCTGTCGGCCACACGCAAGGCGAAAATAAACGTGCCGGTGTCCGAGGAAGAAATCCGTCTGCTGCTGGGGCAAACGCCGGGCAAGCAATGGAGCATCTGGCTGACCCAGCGCATGCGCGATTACCTGAAAGCCAAGCAGCTCAATCTGCTGTATGTCAGCAACGGCGGTCATGTATTGCGGCTATACAACGCGACGCCGCTGGTCGTCGGATTGCCACAGGCCACGCTGGATCAACTGGAGTCGCTCAAGCTCACGGCGACACTGTCGGAACTGTGGCTGACCCATGCCGCAGACGGCCACTCGCGGCTGTACATTTTCATCCGCCTGGATGAGCGCGACGTCCACTCCGGCTGGCTTGGTCTGGAAATGGACGACCGTGAAGTCTCCAGAGCCTTGAACGACCACAGTGCCGGCGAGTTCACCATGTTCAACTCACAAGGCAAACCGCTGTTCAGCAACAGCCACAAACCACCGCCAGAACAGCACTTGCCGTTGCTGCGACAACAGGATTTCTTCGGCTTCGTTGGCGATGGCTGGCTGCCCGAGCAATTGGTGTTGCGCAAGCAGCTGAAATCCTCGGACTGGCAGCTGACTTACTCCATCGACTTGCTGGCGGTGCTGCGCGCCCTGTGGCCACAAATGCTCGGCGCGCTGCTGTTCTGCGTGTTGAGTATCAGCCTGGTGTGCCTATTGGTCCGTCGTCTGGAGCATCGTTTCATCACCCCGGCGATCCAGCGCATTCAGGCGCTGGTGGAAAGCGAACTGTTCAGCCGCGACGTGATTCAGACTGCGCCTGTGGCGCTGTGCGTGTTGCGCCGCAGTGACGGTCAAGTGGTGCTGGATAACACCCTCGCGCGGCAATGGTTGGGCCAGTGCAGCGAACAACTGGGCGCCGGCTGGATCCGCGATGCGTTCGACCAACACTCGCCGTGCCTGACCGATTACTTCGAGACTGCCGACGGTCGTCACCTGTACCTGAGCTGTGCGCCGACCCGCTACAAAGGTGAAGACGTCTTGCTCTGTGCCTTCAGTGACATCAGCGCTCGGCGACAAATCGAAGCAGCACTGGAACAGGCACGCCAATCGGCCGATGCCGCCAACGAAGCCAAGACTTTGTTTCTGGCGACCATGAGCCACGAAATCCGCACCCCGCTCTACGGTGTATTGGGCACCCTGGAATTGCTGGCGCGCACGCAACTGGACACTCAGCAAAAAAGTTACCTGCGGGCGATCGAGGGTTCGTCGGCCACCTTGCTGCAGTTGATTTGCGACGTACTCGATGTGTCGAAGATCGAAGCCGGGCAACTGGCGCTGGAGCTGAGCGAGTTTTCCGTCCTCGATCTGGTGCACGAGGTGGTGCAGGGTTACGCCGCTGCCGCGCAAAGCAAAGGCCTGCAACTCTATGCCTGCCTGGACCCGCAACTGCCTGAGCGCTTGATCGGCGATGTCAGCCGGGTGCGACAAATCCTCAACAACCTGCTCAGCAACGCGGTCAAGTTCACCGATTCCGGGCGCGTGGTGTTGCGGGTCAGACTGCTCGCGCGCGAAGGTGAACGCGTGTGCCTGCAATGGCAGGTTTCCGACACCGGCAAAGGCATTGCCCATGACGATCAGGCGTTCATTTTCGAGCCGTTCTACCAGACCGCCGGCAACACCAATGTGGTCGCCGGCACGGGCCTCGGTCTGCCCATTTGCCAACGTCTGACGCACTTGATGAACGGCACTCTGCGCATGGTCAGCGAGCCGGGCCTGGGCAGCAGTTTTTCCCTGAGCGTGCCGCTGGAGCAACGCTGCGGCAACGCACCCTCTACTGCTTTGCCGCCCTTGGCCGCGGACCTCGTCTATGTCGTTTCGCCTGTGCGCGAGCTGGCCGACAGCATCAGTGGCTGGTTGCGTCGTTGGGGCGCCCGCTCGCATATCGGCGCACCGGACGACATCGAGCCTGATACAACGGCAGTGTTGCTGGAACTGTATCCCGCGGCCTTCGGACAGCGCCCGAACCTGGCATGGCGTGGGCCGCGCGTACTGGCCAGCGGTGACGGCGCCCATGAGCCGCAGTTCAGCGGCGACGGCTGGCAGGTCAATCTGAATGATCTGCTGGCGATTCAACGGGCCGTGCGCCAGGCCCAGAGCGGCCAGATCGTTCACCGCCCGCAAGACAGTGAAACCCACGCGATGCGTCCGTTGCGCCTACACATTCTGGTGGCCGAAGACAACGTCATCAATCAGTTGATCCTGCGCGATCAGCTCGAAGAACTGGGCTGCACCGTAGCGCTGGCCAGCGATGGCGAAGAGGCCTTGTCGCTGTGGCCCGACGCTGCGTTCGACATCGTCCTGACTGACGTCAACATGCCCCGACTCAACGGCTACGAACTGGCCAAAGCCCTGCGGCGCCTCGGTTGCAGCATCCCGATCATCGGCGCGACCGCCAACGCCCTGCGCGGTGAGGACGCGCTGTGCCTGGCTGCGGGCATGAATCACTGCCTGGTCAAACCTTTTACGCTACGAGCCTTGTTCGCTGTCCTGGCTCCCTACGAACGAGTCGCCCATGAAGCCCTGTAGCATTCTGATTGTCGAAGACCACCCCTTCCAGCACCTGTATTTGCAGAACCTGTTCAGCGAGTTGGGCGACTTCGATCTGGCGTGCGCCAAGGACGGCGAAGAAGCACTGGATTGCCTGAAACAACGCGACTTCGATCTGGTGCTCACCGACCTGCTGATGCCGGGCATGGACGGTGTGCAGTTTATTCAGGGCCTCGCCGCGCAACGTTCGCGCCCGGCACTGGCGATCATGAGCGCCGCCTCACGACGGATGCTGATGGGCGCGAGCCTGGTGGCGAGCAACCTGCAAGTGAAAGTCATCGGGCTGATTTCGAAACCGGTGAATGCCGCCGCCCTGCGCTGCCTGATCGATCAATTGCAGGCGCTGCGCCAGAGCGTCCCGGCGGCGATCCATCCCGGCATCGATCGCCAGAGTATTTGCAACGCCCTCGACAACGGTGAACTGCAAGCCTGGTTTCAACCGAAGAAGGCTTTGAACAATGGCCGGATCGTCGCCGCCGAAGCGCTGGTACGCTGGAATCATCCTGAACATGGCACGCTGCTGCCCGGGGTATTTTTGCCGGCGTTGATTGCGTTCGGTCTCGAAGAGCCGTTGCTCTGGTGCGTGCTGAAACAAGCGATTGCCGCCCAAGCCATCTGGCGCGAACAGGGCTATGACATTCCGGTTTCGATCAACCTGCCGACGCACCTGCTCAACAGCCACGACCTGCCCGACCGCATTCTCGCCTTCGTGCTTGCCCATCAAGGCTTGCCCGCGCGGATCTGTTTCGAGTTGATGGAGTGCTCGGTGCCCGACGACATCAGCAACTTCTACGCCGGCGCGTGCCGCTTGCGGATCAAGGGTTTCGGTCTGTCGCAGGATGATTTCGGCAAGGGCTACAGCTCGTACATGAACCTGGTGTCGGCGCCGTTCACCGAACTGAAAATCGACCGCGCGCTGGTGCAAGGCTGCAACGCCAACGCCGAACTCGCGCAGGCGCTGACCAGCATTGTCAGCCTCGGTCGCCAATTGGGTCTGACCGTGGTGGCCGAAGGCGTAGAAACCGCACAAGAACTTGCTCTGTTGCGTAAAATCGACTGCACTCAGGTTCAGGGTTTCCTGATCTCCCACGCCGTTTCAGCCGATCAGTTCCAGCACTTGCTGACCCACGACGGGCCGGCGACTGCTTATTAAGCGGCACGTGGCTGTTATTGAACGTCGCTCGCTACCGAGGTCACTGTGTCCCAAGGCTGCTCCATCACCGCTGGTCAGGCGCTGTAATGCCGCAGACCAATGCATTTCTGGACAAACTGGCCAGCAGTTCGCTGCGTTTGAACAAAAGTCTGCTGCTGCTCGGCGCACTGGTGTTGCTGCTGTTGGGCATCAGCTATGTGGGGGTGCTGCGCATGCTCGAAGAGCAGCGCGACACCTTGCAGTTTCACTTCGCCCGGTTGATGGAAAATATCCATGAGCAGGAAGTGTTCCTGCGCGATATCTCCCAGGCCAGTGCCAAGGGCCAATATTTTCCTTTGGTGGTGTTGCCCACTTATTCGCAAAAACCCCTGCCCGAGGAAGGCCCGAATGTCTATGAGGGCCGTGGCTTGCCGTTCTCACTGCCGTTCAGTGTAAAGATCGACCCGCAGAGAATCGCCGCCGATCAATACCCCAAGGTTTTCGCGCTGGGCAGTTATCTGGCTGCCTACTACAGCGCGTTCTGGGCGGCGTCGCACTATCAGTCGCCGCAAGTGATCCTGCTCAATGGCCCCGACAATTTCGACGTGGCCGTGCCCTCCGCCGGGCGCTTGCGCGGTGCCGGCCCAATGCAGATCGGCGCGTTTGCCCAAGTCATGAGCCAGGTGAACCAGCATGCACGCGAGCAGTCATCAGTCGCTGATCATCAAGTGCACTGGGTGCCCTACCCGCCCACTCAGGACAGCGAGGCAACACCGACGCTGCTGGCCTACGTCAGGATCAATCTGCTCCAGCCTATGCAGGCCATCGAAGGCGCCGATTCCTGGGTGGTGCTCGGCACATTGCTGAAACTGTCCCAGGTCAACAACATCGAGCGCTTGATGGAGTGGTCGATCTACGATGACTTCACCTTGATCACCCCGGCCGGCGTGGTCTTGACCGGCGCACAGAGATCCGACCAGGAACTGGATGAGGGGATAAATTTCGACCGTGACGGCCTGGTGTTCAAACTGAGCAGCCCCGGCGCACAGCACTGGACCGCGATCTACGTCATCAGCCTGCGCAGTTTTCTCAGCTATGCGCTGTGGCCATTGCTGTGCCTCGTGGCGGTGGTGCTGGCGTTGCTTGGTTGCGGTCGGGTCATCAATCGCTGGTACACCGCGCGCGTGATCATCCCCGCGCAAAGTGCGCACGCGAGCATCGCCGAAAGCGAGGCGTTCAGCCGTGCGGTGATCGACACCGCACCGACCGGCCTCTGTGTGATTCGCCGCAGCGATCACCACGTGCTCCTGGAAAACCAGCGCGCCCAGCAATGGCACGACAGCAGCCGTTTGATGAGCCTGCTCAAGTCACACAGCGAGTCCGGCCATGCCGATCTCGAGATCGACGGGCGTCATCTGCATCTGGCTTTCGTTTCGACCCGTTACCAGGGCCAGGACGCCTGGCTGTGTGCGCTGCACGATGTCACCCGGCATATCGAAGACGCCGCCGCCCTGGAGGAAGCCCGTCAGGCCGCCGACTCGGCCAACCAGGCCAAGAGCCGCTTCCTCGCCACCATGAGCCATGAAATTCGCACCCCGCTCTACGGCGTGCTGGGCACCCTCGAATTGCTCGGGCTGACGCCGCTCGCGCCGCGTCAGCAGGATTATCTGGACACCATCCAGCGCTCCTCCGCCAGCCTGTTCAAACTGATCAGCGATGTGCTCGATGTGTCGAAGATCGAGGCCGGGCAAATGACCCTTGAGCTGCAGGACTTCTGCCCGCTGGAGCTGACTGAAGATGTCGTGCGTACTTACAGCGCATTCGCCCGCGCCAAAGGCCTGCAACTGTATGCCTGCATCGATTCGACGTTGCCGGATCGACTGCGCGGTGATCCGCTGCGCATCCGCCAGATCCTCAACAACCTGCTGAGCAACGCGATCAAGTTCACCGACAACGGCCGCGTGGTGTTGCGCGTGCGGGTGGTGCAAAACGCCGCTGGCAACGCCCAAGTGCAATGGCAGGTCAGTGATTCCGGCGTGGGGATTTCCCAGGCGCAACAAGCGCAATTGTTCGACCCTTTCTATCAGGTCAACGATGCCAACAGTCAGGCCGGCGCGGGTCTGGGCCTGGCCATTTGCAAATGGTTGTGCGAGTTGATGCACGGCCAGTTGAGCGTGGTCAGTGAACCCGGACTGGGCAGCAGTTTTACCCTGCAACTGGAGTTGGAGAACGTGTCGGGCGCATTGGCCGACTGCCCCGCGTTCGTGGAAGGCAGCGCCGCCGTTTATGTACGTGCGCCGGTCAGCGAACTGGCACTGCACCTCATTGCCTGGCTCAAACGTTTTGGTCTGGATTGCCGCCTGGTGACGACCGAGATGCCACCCTCCTCGGCGCTGCTGGTGGACCTCACCCCTCTCGACAACGCCCCGCACTGGAGCGGGCCTCGGATCGTAGCCGTAGCGGGCGGCCCCAACCCGGCACAATCAAATGGCTCTGACTGCACGGTCGACGCCGACGATGTGCGCGCGATTGCCTGGGCGATTGATCTGGCACAACACGGCACCAATGCGCAGCGCCCAGCCTCGTTGCAGGCAAAGACCCGCCCACTGAATCTGCAGGTGCTGGTGGCCGAAGACAACGTGATCAACGCTGCGATCATCAAGGAACAACTGGAAGCACTGGGCTGCGCGGTGGTCGTCGTCGCGAACGGCGAACAGGCTCTGGCGCAGTGGGCGCCCGGCCGTTTCGATCTGCTGCTGACCGACGTCAACATGCCGGTCATGAACGGTTACCGACTCGCCGAGGCGGTACGCCAACAGGATGCGATGTTGCCCATTATCGGCGTCACCGCCAACGCCCTGCGCGAAGAAGGCGAACGCTGTGCCGCCGTCGGCATGAACGCGTGGATGGTCAAGCCGCTGAACCTCGCGACGTTGCGCGCGCAACTGGAACAGCATTGCAAAATCGCCCTGGCGAAGGCTATCGACGCCCCGCCGGCGCTTTCAGCGAAAATGCGCGAGTTGTTTGTCACCACCCTGCGCCAGGATATTCAGACCACCCTGGCAGCACTGGATGCGGCCGACGCCAATAGCGTGGCGCAGCAACTGCACAGCATGGCGGGAGCGCTGGGTGCGGTGCAGATCAATGCCTTGGCCAGCGCGTTTGTCGAGCTGGAATACCGCTTGACCGGCATGGCAGTGACGCCCGCTCTGGCCGTGTCGGTGCGACAAAATCTGACGCGGCTGCAAGATCTGCTCGACTCCCTCGAATAACTTCACTCTGGATAAATCACTCATGGAAACCTTCAACGTTGTCATTGCCGATGATCATCCCATCGTGCTGCTGGGGGTACGGGAACTGGTCGAGCGCGACCAACGCTTTCGCGTGGTGGGCGAAGCCGTTGGCTCCGATGAGCTGATCCAGCTGCTGGAGACCAAGCCCGTAGATTTGTTGATCACCGACTTCAACATGCCTGCCGATTCGACCTATGGTGACGGCCTGAAACTGGTGGAATACCTGATAAGGCACTTTCCCAAGGTTCGAGTGCTGGTACTGACCATGATTTCCAATCCATTGATCCTGACGCGCCTGCAGGAACTGGGTGTGCTGGCAGTCATTCAGAAAAACCAGTTGCACGACGAAATCGAGACCGCACTCAAAGCGATTGCCAAGGGCAGCCCGGTGCGCTGGCAGGCCCCCGCGCCGACATCGGTGGTGAACGACGGCGCCGATCTGGATGAACGTTTTTCCCGCCTGTCGCCCAAGGAACATGAAATCCTGCGTTTGTTCGTTCAGGGCCAAGGCGTCAACGACATTGCCCGGCACTTGAACAGAAGTGCTAAAACCATCAGTACGCAAAAAATATCGGCAATGCGCAAACTTGAAGTCGGCAGTGATCAGGAACTATTGACTTATTGCATAGAACGCAACTTGTTCAGCTGATAACACCGGACACTTTTCGGCAACTTCCGCACATCTAGGAATCGTCTGATGTTCCATCGGTAAAACGAGTTTTATTGTGTTGCTTTAACCCCACCAATGGAAAAAGCAACATGAAAAAGTTGTCCCGAACGCTTCTCGCCCTTTCAATCTTCGCTGCGGCCGGCAATGTCCTGGCAGCCGACCCACCGGTTACGCCAACCAAGGCGGGCAGCGGCACCATCAACTTCACCGGCACCATCAACAATGACGCCTGTTCGGTTGAAAGCGCCGGCAAGGACAAGACCATTTCGGTCGCCATGGGTGAAGTGTCGATCAAGGACATGGGCACCGCCACCGCACCTAAAGGCAACGGCACCTTGAGCGTCGAAAACTTCGACATGAAGATCAACTGCAACGCCGGCACCAAGGTTGCGATGCTCTTCGAACCGACCAAAGGCGCCGGTTCGGGCATCGAACCTGGCACTAAAGTGCTGCGACTGATCAGCGGCCTGGGGGCTGCAAAAGGCATCGGTATCGCCTTGCTCGACGCCAATGGCGCCGTGATCGACTTGAGCTCGCCAGCCACCGCGAAGATCGAAAACACCCTGCAGGACAGCAATACCACGCTGAAATTTTCGGCCGCCTACGTCACCACGGTTGACCCGAAACTGGCTGTTGCCGGTCGCGGCGACGCCACTCTGCCGTTCACCCTGCAATACGAATAACCCGCGCGAATACTCGAGCCCAGTGCGGGGCCGCCCGGCCCCGCGCTTTCAATCACTTGCGCGGTAACCATCATGTTTTATCGTCACTCATTGTCCTTTTGCGCAGGCCTGCTGGGCCTGTTCGTGGTCAATCAGGCCACGGCCGGCATTTCCTTGAGCAGCACCCGTCTGGTCTTCGACGGCCAGCACAAGGAAGCCGGCATCACCGTACGTAACAGCGGTGCAGATGTCCTGGTCCAGTCGTGGATCGACACCGACGCCAGCGAATCCGCGTCCGTGCCGTTTGCGGTTACGCCGCCGTTGGTGCGCGTCAGCGGCGACGAACAGCAAATACTGCGGGTCATCTACGAAGGCACCGGCATGCCGACCGACCGCGAATCGGTGGTCTGGCTCAACGTGCAGGAAATCCCCCAGAACGCGAAGACCCAGAACACTTTGCAGCTCGCTGTGCGCCAGCGCATCAAGGTGTTCTTCCGCCCGGCCGGCCTGAAAAACAACGCCTATCTAGCACCGGGCGAATTGACCTGGCGCTTGGCCGAGCGTGCCGGCAAAAGCGTGCTGGTGGTGAACAATCCCGGCCTGTATCACGTGTCGATTGCCGATATCACCTTGCAATCCGGCGCACTCAGCGAGCACCCGTTTGATTCGATGATGATTGCCCCCGGCGAACGCAAAGAGTTCGACCTCAAACAACTTCATTCAACTAATTCGGCAAATTTGTTGTTCAGCAGCATTAACGACTATGGCGCCCAAGATCGTTATACCGCGCAACTTTCCAACAGCGCTGACACCAGCGCCAGTCCAAAGAAAGAAACGCCATAACTCGCGAATCGCTCTGATCGCACACTTTCACTGTATTTCTCTTCGCTCCGTTAGTTCGTATCGGAGGTGATATAGGGTTCCTGCATGTTTTTACTCAAACGCGACGGTTTGACGTCGTTGTTGATCGCCTCGGCTATCAGCTCGGCGTGCCAGGCTGACGGCGAAGAACAGTTCAACACGTCGTTTCTGCAAGGTGCCGCGTCGACTGTCGATGTGCAATCGCTGCTCGCCAGCAACAGCGTGCTGCCCGGCAACTACCGGGTTGACCTCTACAGCAACGACACGCTGGTCGGTCGTCGCGACATCGACTTCCGCCGTCACCCCGGCAACGGCAAGATCCAGGCCTGCCTGACCCTGGAGATGGTCCAGCAATTGGGCGTCGATATCGCCAAACTGCAAGCGAGCGGCAAGCTCGACGCCAACGATCCGAACGCCTGCCTTGACCTGCCGGCATTGATCGAGCATGCCAGCGTGCGTTACGACGTGCCGCGCCTGCGCCTGTTGGTGAGCGTACCGCAAAGCGCCATGGAACGCGGTCGACGGGGTTATGTCGACCCGGCGCTGTGGGACGAAGGCGTGCCTGCGGCGTTTATCAACTATCAGCTGAGCAGCAGCCGTAACAGCACGCAGACCGCCGACACCATTTCCAATAACGTCGGCCTGCGCAACGGCATCAACCTCGGTGGCTGGCGCCTGCGCAACGAGTCCAACTTCAACAGCAGCACCGGCCAGCCGAGCACCTTCAAGAGCAACCGCAGCTATCTGCAACACGACCTGACCGCGTTAAAAGGCCAGTTCAGTGCCGGGGATATTTTCTCCGACGCCGACCTGTTCGACAGCGTGCGTTATCGCGGCCTGAAACTGGCCTCCGATGACGGCATGCGCGCCGACAGCGAGCGCGGCTATGCGCCAGTGATTCGCGGAATTGCTCAGTCCAGCGCGACCGTGGAAATTCGTCAGAACAATTACATGCTCTACAGCACCAACGTGCCGCCGGGCCCTTTCGAGATCAGCGATATCTATCCGAGCGGTTCCAACGGCGATCTGGAAATCACGATTATCGAGGCCGACGGTCAGCGCCGGGTGACAGTGCAGGCGTTTTCCAGCCTGCCGATCATGGTGCGCCAGGGGCAGTTGAAGTACAGCGTCTCGGCCGGCCGCTACAACAGCAACAGCGATGATCAGCAATCGCCGCAGTTCGTCAGCAGCACACTGGCCTATGGCATCAGCAGCAACTTGTCCGGCATCGTCGGCGTGCAAGCGACCGAGAATTTTCAGGCGCTGTCCGTGGGCGCGGGGCGTAATACGCCGATTGGTGCCGTATCGCTCGACGTGACGCATTCCGCCAGCCGCACCTTTGGCCAAATGGTCAAGGGCAACAGTTTGCGCGCGCTGTACGCCAAGACATTTACCGGCACCGACACCAGCTTCACCCTTGCCGCCTATCGCTATTCGACCGAGGGCTATCGCACCCTCACCGACCACGTCGAGGAACTGAGCCACGAGGGCGAAAAACGCACGGGCAACTCGAAAACCCGTACCGACCTGACCGTCAACCAGAGCCTGGGGCGTGATCAGCAATATGGCAGCATCTACCTCAACGCCAGTGACCAGCGCTATTGGGGCCGCGGTGGCTCGCAAAGCCTGTCGGCGGGTTACAGCAACTATTGGGGCGATGTCAGCTACAACCTCGGCGCGACCTACACCAAGGATGTCGGCAACTATGGGCCGGCGAACAACGACACCCTGGTCAACCTGTCGCTGTCATTCCCGCTGGGTTCGAAACCTCGCGCGCCCCGCGCCTTTGTTTCCGCGAGCACACAGAAAGCCACTGACAGCACTCAGGTCGGAATCAACGGCTACCTGACCGAAGACAGCGACACCTATTACTCGGTGCAAGCTGGCAACAGCAGCACCGGAGGCAGCAGCGGTTCGGCCAATATCAGCACGCGAACATCGGTGATGGACATCAGCGCCGGTTACAGCCAGGGGCGCGGCTACAACTCGCAGAACCTCAATCTGGCCGGCTCGATCGTCGGCCACGGCGGCGGGATCAACCTCGGGCAAACCGTCGGCGAGACGTTTGCGCTGGCGCAGGTCGAAGGGGTTTCCGGGGTGAAAATCGGCAGTTTCTCCGGGGCGAAAACCGGTCGAAATGGCTATGCCGTGGTGCCCAATGCGCAACCCTATCGGGTCAACTGGATCAACCTCGACACTCGCGATCTGGGCGGCGATATTGAAATCGATAATGCGACCCGGCAAGTGGTGCCGCGCCGCGGTGCGGTGGTGCTGGCGCGCTATGCGAGCAAGACCGGTCGGCGCGTGCAATTTGCTTTGTTCGATGCGCAGCACCAGCCGATTCCCTTCGGTGCTTCGGTGGAAGATGGCGCGGGTAAGCAACTGGCGATCTCCGACCCGAGCGGCAAGGCACTGGCGTTGGTCGAGGATGACGCCGGCACGCTGACCATCAACTGGCAGGGCCAGCGTTGTGAGGCGTCGTATGCATTGCCCGAGCGGGACAAGGCGCTGAATTACGAGCGCGCATCCTTGGTATGTCGCCCGGATCAAAACTAGCAGCGAGATTGCTCGCGAAGAGCTGTCAGCCGCACCCTCTCTGCTGGCTGGAAAACCGCCTTCGCGAGCAGGCTCGCTCCCACATTTAATCTGTGGCAGGCACACATTCATGTCAGCCGGAGATCCCTGCTCGCGAAGGCCGCGCCTCGGCTCAAATGAACAGGTGCAATCTAGAAATCGCGCTTGTAGAAAATATCCAGCGAACTGGCCACGCCACTCGCCGCTTCGACATAAACCTTCTTGCTCAGCTTATAGCGCAGCGCAATGGTGCTGGCCGGTTCAAACACGCCCACGCCATAACGCAGACTGAGCTTCTCGGTAATATTGCCGCTGGCCACAACACTGGTGGCATCGCCGCTGCCCGCCGTGTCGAGCTGAAAGTCCTGAATGCCCAGATCCTTGGCCAGGCTGCTGGTGACCCCGGAGCTGCCCATCAGGCCCAGACCCAACGCCGCTTGCGCGAGCATGTTGTTGTCTTCGCCGTTGGTGCTCAGCGGGCGACCCAAGACCAGATAGGACAACGCCTGCTCCTGGCTCATCGCCGGCTCGGAGAAGATCTGCGTAGTCGGCTGCTCGGCACTGCCACTGAGGCGAATACCGGCGATCACGTCGTCGGTCTGGCGGATCGCTTCGATGTCCAGATACGGTTGATCGAGGGGGCCGGCGAACAACAGACGCGCACGGCGCACTTGCAGGCGCTGGCCGTAGGCACTGTAGCGACCGTCGTTGAGCCACAGTTCGCCACGGGTGTCCATGTTGTCGCCGATGTGCACATGGCCTTTCACGTTGGCGGTCAGGCCGAAACCGGCGAAAGCCAGTTTGTCTTCGCCGACCACCACGTCGATGTCCATTTTCATCGCCATCGGCGGTTTGCCCTCTTCGGTCTGCGCACCAACGATGATCGTGTCATCGGAGACTTTCACCGTTGATGGCGGCAATTCGCGCACGGTGATTTCGCCTCGCGGAACCTGCACCTTACCGGCAATCGCCAACTCATCGCCGGCCATGGAAATCTTCAGATCCGGGGCCACTTCCAGCTTGGCATACGGCTCGACCGTAACCGGCAATTGCGTGCCTTTGAGCGCCAGATCGACCACCAACGCCTGACCCCAGGCGACGTTACCGTTCAGACTGCCCTGCCCGCTCTTGCCGCTTTTCCAGCCGCCGTCGAGGCGTACCGATTCGCCGGCAATCACAGCGGTGAGTTGCAGATTCTGCAGCTCCATCGGCAACTCGGCGCCGGACACTTCGCCATCGCTGAGTTGAACGGTGCCGTTGACCAGCGGCGCGAGCAATCCGCCGGAAATCGTGCCGCTGCCATTCAGGCGGCCGGTGAGTTTTTCAACCATCGGCACAAACGGCCGCGCCACCGACAGATCCAGCCCGCTGAGGCGGAACGAGCCGCTCAGTGGTTTGTTTTTCGGCAGTGGATTGAGCTGCGCCTGCACCATCAATTCGCCGAGTTTGCCGCCGACGAAATTCAGCTCGGTGTCGACGCGTTTTGGCGTGAGTTTACTGGTGAGTTTCAGGGTCTGGTACGGGAAGTCCAGCCACTGATCCTTTTCCTTCATGCGCAAGGTGCCGCCGCTGGCATCAATGCTGACAACACCGTTCGGGCCGCTGGCTGGCAGATCCAGTTGCAGATCGGCGTTGAGCTTACCCTTCCAGGCGAAATCTTTTGGCAACCATTGCGCGAGGCTTTCGATCGGGAACTGCTTGAGGTGGTAGCGCAGTTTCGGCTCCGGCATCAGCCGTTGATCTTCACCGCACAGGCTGGCGTCGCCGGACATCCAGCAATGCGCGCCAAAGTTGATTTTGCCGTCTGCCAGACGTTCGAGCTTGGCCGGGCTTTGCAGTTTCCAGTCCTGGCCACCGGCCTGAATATCGCCACTGGCCAGACGACCACGCCAGTTGCCCTTGTCCAGATTGCCATCCAGACCGAGGGCTAGTTTCAGCTTCGGCCCGATCAGATCGAGGTCGAGTTTCTGCTTTTTGATGTCGCCTTGAGCGCTGGCGGTCAAAACGCCCAAGTTAGTGTCGCCGGCCTGAATGCCGCTGCCTTTCAGATCGATCTTTGCCCGCTGTGCGCTGTCGAGAGTCGCATCAAGGTTGAGGCTTTGCAGGCGATTGTCCTGGAAGGCCAATTGCGAACCTTGCAGATCGAGTTTGCCCTGCGGTGCTTTCAACGTGCCGGCGACGTTGACCTGCCCGTTGACCTGCCCGCGCAGTTGCGGCCAGAGCTGAGCCAGACGCGACAGCTTGATGTCGATCTGCCCGGTGAGCTTCTGTTGCAGGCTACCCTTGCCGCTGATGCTGTTGTCGCCGAGGCGGATTTGCAGGGCATTGAGGTTCCACTGTTCGCCAGCGCCATCGGCCTTGGCCTGGAGGATCGCCGGTTGCCCGCGCAGTTTGCCTTTCAAGTCGAGGTCGGCGGTCAGGCTCAGGCGTTCATTCTTCATTTCGCCTTGGCTTTTCAGCGGCCCGGCCAAAGTGCCCGGCAACTCGGCGACCCAGTACGCCGGGTTGAGCGCCGACAACTCCAGCGCGGTGTCCCAGGCGATGCCATCGGCGAACTGCACATTAACGTGCCCTTCAGCCTTGCCCTGCCCGGCTTGCATTTTCAATTGCGGCAAAGCGATCTGTTTAAGGCTGCCGCTGAACGGACTGCTCAGGGTAAACGCGCCCGCCGGGCCATCCAGTGCGGCGGCGAAGTTGCCGAGGTACTGACCGTCGGTGTAGGAGACTTCGCCCGTGAAGGTACGCAAAGCGACCTCAGGTTCGTCGATTTCGTTGTAGAGCCGATGCCACGGAAAGTCCTGCCAGTTGATGTTGGCTTGGGCGCTGAGGCCTTTGCTCCAGTCAACACTGCCGGTCAGTTTCAGGCTTTGCTTGTCGTTGGCCGTCAGGTCGAGGCCGGCAATCTGCGCGCCACTGGCATCGACTTTGCCTTGCAGCAACAGCGCGACCGGACCTCTGTCGGCAGGCAGCGTGGCGTTGCCGTTGAGCTGGTAACCGCTTTTCAGGTCACCCTCACCGGTCAGCACCAGTTGGTTGAGTTGCAGGGTGTCCGGCAGGTCGGCGCTCGGTTTGAACGCATCGGCGGTGATGCGCACTTTGGCCGGCAGGTTTTCCGCCAGCGGTTGCAATTCACCACTCAACTGGCCGTCGAGGTAACCCCGGCTGTCGGCGTGCAGGTTGAGGGTTTTCAACAGGTCACCGTCGATCTTCAACGCCAGCGTCCACGGCTCCGTACCCGGCGACGGCAACGTCAGGTCGCCGCTGATGTTCAGCGGCCAGTTGCCGGTCGGCGCGAGTGTGCCGGACAGGTTCAGGCTGAGGTCGTCGCGCTGCAATTTGATGCTTTCAATCTGCATGCCCTGGGCAGTCCAGTGCGCTGCCAGTTGCAAACCCTTGAGCTGTTCGCTGCCGTTGAACAACAGGCTGCCGACCTGCACGTCGCCCAGCTCGATGGCCACCGGCAATTGCAGGTCCGGCAGTTTGATCGGGCCGCTTTCGGTGGTTTCTTCGCTCGGCGGGAATTGCAGAATGACCTGATCAGCCTTGAGCTGTTCGATGCACAGGGTCATGCGCGTCAGGCACAGCGGCGACCAGGCGAAGATTGCCTTGTTCAGCTCGACGCGGCTGCTGTCCTGCTGCCACAGCAGATGATCGGCGCTCCATTGCCCGCCGAGGCGGCCCTGAAAATTTTCCACGCTCAAACCCGGCACGAGGCCCAGCACCCAGCGGCTGCCGGCCGCCGTGCCGAGTACGGCGGTGACACTCAATACAATCAACAACACCAGCGCCAACAACGCCAGCGCCGTAATTTTCAAACCACGCTTCACAGCTCAGGCCCCATGGAAAAGTGCAGCCGGATGCCGCCATCGTCGTCGAGTGCGTGGGCCAGGTCGAGGCGGATCGGCCCCACCGGCGAGACCCAGCGCACACCAATGCCGACCCCGGTCTTGAGGTTCGGCAGTTCGAGTTTGTTGAAGGAGTTGCCCTGGTCGACGAACGTCGCCACGCGCCATTTTTCGGCGATCGAGTATTGATACTCGACGCTGCCAGCGACCATGTAACGGCCGCCGATTCGGTCGCCATCGGAGTTTTCCGGGGACAGGCTCTGATAGTCATAGCCGCGCACACTCTGATCGCCGCCGGCAAAGAAGCGCAGCGACGGCGGCACCGAGTTGTAGCCGTTGGTGGCGCTGCCACCGACCTGCACGCGACCAAGGAAGCGATGTTTGTCGAACACCGTGGTCAGGCCTTTGACCAGCGCGGTGCCATATAAAAGGTTGTTGTCCGAACCGAGGCCTTCCTTCGCCACTTTGCTTTCGAAGCTCAGGCGATAGCCGTTGTGCGGGTCGATGCGGTTGTCGCTTTTCAGATACGAGTAACTGATGCCGGGCATCAGCAAGGTGCTCAGGCCGGAGTCATCGCCGAGTTCATATTCTTCACGCTGCCATTTCAGCGAGATCACCCGCTGCCAGCCGCTCGGCAATTTGCTGTGCCATTCCGGGCCGAAGGTCAGCAGCTTGCTGAGCGTGTCGGAACCGTCGATGTCTTCGAACTGATAACCGCCGGCCCAACGCAGTTTGTCGGTCAGCGGCGGGTCAAGCGGGATGTCGTAGAACAGCCCGACGTTTTGCCGTGGCGCCGACAGCTCGGCTTCCCAGCCATAGCTGTCGCCTTGCGGGTTGACCCAATGGCGCGTCCAGTTGGCTTTGATGCGCGGGCCGACGTCGGTCGAATAACCGAGGCCCAGGCCCATGGTCCGTGGCTTGCGCGTGTCGAGTTTGACGTCAACCGGGATCACGTCGTTCTTCGCGGTGGTCGGTGCGGCATCGACGCGTATGCCTTCGAAATAACCGCTCGATTGCAGGTCGCGATTGAGTTCGGCGATCAGCTCGGAGTCGTACGGCTCGCCCTCCTTGAACGGCACCATGCGTTGCAGCAGGTCTTCGTCGAACGGCGTGTCGCCTTCGAATTTGACCTTGCCCAGCGCAAAACGCGGGCCGCTGTCGTAGATCAGTTCGATGTCAGCCACCCCGGCGCGCGGGTCGACCATGAGTTTTTGACGGGTGAAATGGCCACTGAAGAAACCGAAGCGCGAGGCCTGATTCTGAATAAGTCTTTTGGCGTCTTCGTAACGCCCATGGTTGAGCACCGCACCGGACTTGAGCGCGTCGCTTTTCGGTACACGAAAGGATTTGAGGGAGGCAGCCGGGCCGTCGACACGAATGGTGACGTTGCGCAGGTGAATAGGCTCGCCGGGATCGATGTTCAACACCAGGCGCGGCTTGTCGCCGCCCTTGACGTCACTTTCAATCTGCGGCTGGTAGTAGCCCAACGCCTGAGCCGCTTTGCGCGCCTGCTCTTCGGCACCGCGACTGAAGCGCTGCAGGGCTTCTTCGTCACGGTCGCCGAGGCTGCCGATATAGCCTTCTATATTGGCCTTGAGTTCATCGTTGGACGGTTTGATCCGCACATCCAATTCACTTTGCGCCAGCGCCGTGCAGCTGGTTAACAGCAGGAGCACGCCACTGGTAAATCTTCCTAGAAACTTCATAGGCGCGGATGCTATCACGGGCTTGGGAGCGTGATAGAACAGGAAATTTCCCAAGAAGTTCGATTGTTATGCTGTTGCAGTTTGTAACACCTGCGGATTGGCGTGGAAAAATACGTGTTCGCGCACCGGCCCGACGGCAACCTCGCCGATCTCCTCGTAACCCTGTCTTTTGTAGAATTCCAGATATCGTGGATTGCCAGTGTCGAGCACCACGCCTTGCGAGGTTTCGTCGACGGCGCACCAGTTGTGTACGGCGGTCAGCAATTGTTCACCGAAGTGTTTGCCCTGGAACTGCGGGTGAATGCCCAACAAGGGAAGCATGTGCACGGAATCGCTGGGCACACACGCGGCGACGGCGTCGTGGTACTCCAGATAGCGCCGAGTGCAGCGGAAACCGGTGCTGAGCACCATGCGCAGGCGCCACGCCCAGCTTTCGGTGATGCCCAAACGGCGTTGCGGTGGCGCGATCAGGGCGATGCCGATCAGGCGGTCGTTGACCAGCAGGCCAATGGCCGGCAGATCCTGCAGAAAGTGTTGCTTGACCAGTTCCCGCACCGTCGCCCGCACCCGTTGCTCATAGCCGGGACGCTCGGCTTCGAACAGGTAGCCGAAGGTCGGCTCGTGGCGATAAGCCTGATAGAGCAGCGAGCGGGCTTCGCGGGAATAGCCGCGGTCGAGCATATGAATGTCGGCGATGGCGGTCTGGGTTTCAGGCATGACGGTGAATCTCCCCGGGGCGCGTGCAAATGGCGGCGCTCTTGTTGGTACGAACCTTGTGGTGGTGACACAGTTCCCCACAGGTATAGACCAACTCGGGATCTTCATCGACCGGTGGGGCCTCATCGCTGGCAAGCCAGCTCCCACAGGTTTCTCTGGTGTACATGAATGTTATGAACGACGCGGACATTGTGGGAGCTGGCTTGCCAGCGATGGGGCCCTCCGGGACAACACATGTCCCACAGGCCAAAATGATTTCTCCCACACTGGCCCATCTCCCCCATGTCAGCTAGCATCGCCCTTTTGCCAGGACTGCCGACCATGAAGATCGTTTCCTTCAACATCAACGGACTGCGCGCCCGTCCGCATCAGCTGGCAGCGCTGATCGAAAAACACCAGCCCGACGTGATCGGTCTGCAGGAAACCAAGGTCCACGACGACCAGTTCCCCCTCGAAGAAGTCCGCGCCCTCGGCTACCACGTGTACTTCCACGGCCAGAAAGGCCATTACGGTGTGGCCATGCTCTCGCGCAAGGAGCCGATCGCCATCCACAAAGGTTTCGCCACCGACGAAGAAGACGCTCAGCGTCGCTTTATCTGGGGCACGTTCGCCGACGCCAATGGCGTGCCGGTGACGATCATGAACGGCTACTTCCCTCAGGGTGAAAGCCGCGACCACCCAACCAAGTTCCCCGCCAAGCAGCGTTTCTACAGCGATCTGCAAGCGCTGCTGGAAAGCCAGTTCCACAACGAGCAGCCGCTGGTGGTGATGGGCGATGTGAACATTTCCCCGGAAGACTGCGACATCGGCATCGGCCCGGACAACATGAAGCGCTGGCTGAAAACCGGCAAATGCAGCTTCCTGCCGGAAGAGCGCGAGTGGATGGCGCGCCTGAAAAACTGGGGTTTGACCGACAGCTATCGCCACTTGAACCCGGATGTGACCGACATGTTCAGTTGGTTCGACTACCGCAGCCGGGGCTTTGAAGATGAGCCGAAGCGCGGGCTGCGCATCGATGTGATTCTGGCATCCCATGGTTTGTTGCCGCGGGTGAAGGCCGCCGGTGTCGACTATGAATTGCGCGGGATGGAAAAACCGTCCGATCATGCGCCGATCTGGCTTGAACTCAGCTGATCTGTCATCTTTTGGTCATGCGCCTGACTTAATCTCCCCGGCATTCCCCTTGGCTTGATTCGGTGCCGGCATGACCCTGCGTGTTTTGTGCGTTTTTCTCTTGAGTGCATGGCTGACGGTTTCTGCCGCCGCCCTGCCCCTCCCTGAAAACGGCCCGGCGCTGCGCATTCAAGGTTCCAACACGATCGGCGCCGAACTCGGCCCGGCACTCGTTGAGGGCCTGCTGCAAGAGCAAGGCCTGCTGAAAATCCACCGCGAAACCCCGGACACCGCCAACGAACTGCGCATCGTCGGCCAGACCAGCGAAGGTAAACGCGTGGTCGTTGAAGTCGCCGCCCACGGTTCCAGCACCGGTTTCACCGCGTTGAAAAATGCCAGCGCCGACCTCGCCGCGTCTTCCCGCGAGATCAAGGACAGTGAGTTACAGACCCTGCAATCACTGGGCGACCTGAAAAGCCCCGCCGCCGAGCAAGTCATCGCCATTGATGGCCTGGCGATCATCCTTCATCCCGACAATCCGCTGCAGCAACTGGACACCGAGCAACTGGCGCGGATCTTCGCTGGCGATGTGAAAACCTGGGAAGACCTCGGCGGGCGTGGCGGTGCGATTCATTTATATGCGCGCGATGACCAGTCCGGCACCTACGACACGTTTAAGGAACTCGTCTTGAGCCGGCGTGGGAAAAGTCTGAACAGCGCCGCGAAACGTTTTGAATCCAGCGAGCAATTATCCGACGCCGTGAGCTCGGATCCGCAAGGCATCGGTTTCATCGGTTTGCCCTACGTGCGTCAGGCCAAAGCCGTGGCCATTGCTGATGGCGCATCGCAGTCGATGCTGCCGCTCAACAGCCTGATCGCTACCGAAGACTATCCACTGTCGCGGCGCTTGTTCTTCTATCTGCCACCCGACAGCAACAATCCGTGGGCAAAAGCCTTGGTGACGTTCGCGCAGAGCCGTCAGGGCCAGGCGATTGTCGCGGCAAACGGTTTTATCAGTCAGACCGTGCATGCGATGAGCGTCGCGCCGAATGCACTGATGCCCGAGGGCTATCAATCCCTCAGCCGTCACGCCCAGCGTCTGACGGTGAATTTCCGTTTTGAAGAAGGCAGCGCGACGCTGGATAACAAGGCGCGTCAGGATCTGGCGCGAGTGTTCGACTATATAAAGCGTCATGACAAGACTGAACGCGCGGTGACCTTGGTCGGGTTTGGTGATGCCAAGGACGACCCGGCACGCGCGGATCTGCTGTCAAAGCTGCGGGCGATGGCGGTACGACGGGAGTTGGTGAAAAACGGCGTGGTGTTGCGCGAGGTTCGCGGGTTTGGCGCGTTGATGCCGGTGGCGGCGAACAATGTGGATGAAGGAAGGATCAAGAATCGGCGGGTTGAGGTTTGGGTGTATTAGCCCTACACGATCGTTCCCACGCTCTGCGTGGTAACGCCGCCATGGACGCTCCGCGTCCACTGTGACGCAGAGCGTCACAGGATGCATTCCCACGCAGAGCGTGGGAACGATCAGGTGGATCAGCGCTCGCTACGCAACATTTCCTTCGGCACATATTTGCCGATCTCGAATTTGCCGATCGCCGCGCGGTGCACTTCGTCCGGACCGTCGGCCAGGCGCAGGGTGCGTTGCATGGCGTACATGTAGGCCAGCGGGAAATCGTTCGACACCCCGGCCCCACCATGCATCTGAATCGCTCGGTCGATCACCCGCAGTGCGACGTTCGGCGCAACCACTTTGATCTGCGCGATCTCGCTTTTCGCCACTTTGTTACCGACGGTGTCCATCATGTACGCCGCTTTCAGCGTCAGCAGACGTGCCATGTCGATTTCCATCCGCGAGTCGGCGATCTTGTCGACGTTACCGCCCAGACGCGCCAGCGGTTTACCGAACGCGGTGCGGCTTACCGCACGTTTGCACATCAATTCCAGGGCCCGTTCAGCCATGCCGATCGAGCGCATGCAGTGGTGAATCCGGCCTGGGCCAAGGCGACCTTGAGCGATTTCGAAGCCACGGCCTTCACCGAGCAAAACGTTTTCGTACGGCACACGCACGTTGTCGAACAGCACTTCGGCGTGGCCGTGCGGAGCGTCGTCGTAGCCAAACACCGGTAGCGGACGGACGATTTTCACCCCAGGGGTGTCGACCGGCACGAGGATCATCGAGTGCTGCGCATGGCGCGGCGCATCGGGATTGCTCAGGCCCATGAAGATGAGGATTTTGCAGCGCGGATCGCAGGCGCCGGAGGTCCACCATTTTTTACCGTTGATCACCCACTCGTCACCATCACGCACGGCGCGGGCGGCCATGTTGGTCGCGTCCGAAGAGGCAACGTCCGGTTCGGTCATGGCGAATGCCGAGCGGATTTCACCGCGCAACAGTGGTTCGAGCCAGCGCTGTTTCTGTTCTTCGTTGGCGTAGCGCACCAGCACTTCCATGTTGCCGGTGTCCGGCGCCGAGCAGTTGAACGGCTCCGGGCCGAGCAACGAGCGGCCCATGATTTCCGCCAATGGCGCGTATTCGAGATTGGTCAGGCCGGCACCGAGTTCCGACTCAGGCAGAAACAAATTCCACAGACCCTCGGCCTTGGCCTTGGCTTTGAGCTCTTCCATGATCGCCGTCGGCTGCCAGCGATCGCCTTCGGCAACCTGGCGTTCGAACACCGCCTCGGCCGGGTAAACGTAAGTGTCCATGAACGCGGTCACGCGCTCACGCAGTTCTTGCACCTTGGGCGAATAAGCGAAATCCATGATCAATTACCTTCTTGGGCAGAGGTTGTTTAAGTCATGCAATCGATGCTAGAACAGCGCTGATAATTTACCTAGCCTATTCTCGGCGTGTATAAACATTCATCACCGATATATGATCGGCTGATTACCAGCCCTTAAATCACCGCCCTTAATAACAAGAGAAGCCGCGTTATGAATCTGAGTAAGGTCGACCTCAACCTTTTCATCGTCTTCGACGCGATCTATACCGAAGCCAACCTGACCCGCGCCGGGCAGATTGTCGGAATCACCCAGCCGGCGGTGTCCAACGCCTTGGCGCGGTTGCGCGAAACCTTCAACGATCCGCTGTTCGTGCGCACGGCTCAGGGCATGGTGCCGACGCCGATGGCGCAGAACATCATCGGCCCGGTGCGCAACGCTTTGTCGCTGCTGCGTGTGTCGGTTCAGGAAAGCCGCATTTTCAACCCGGCGCAGGCGGTCAAGACCTACCGCATCAGCATGACCGACCTCACCGAAGCGGTAATTCTGCCGCCGCTGTTCCAGCGCCTGCGCCGTCTGGCGCCGACCGTGATTATCGAAAGCTTTCTGTCCAAGCGCCGCGAGACCACCAAGGAACTGGCCGCCGGGCGTCTGGATTTCGCCGTGGATGCGCCGCTCAACACCGACCCGCAGGTGCGCCACGTCAAGCTGATGGAAGACCGTTACGTCTGTGCGATGCGCAAGGGGCATCCGATGGCAGGCAAGGAAAAGCTCTCGCTGGATGATTACCTGTCGCTGACCCATATCCATATTTCCAGCCGTCGCAGTGGTCTGGGTTATGTCGATCTGGCGCTGGGCAAAATGGGCATTCAGCGCAAAATTGCCCTGCGCTCGCAGCACTATTTGATGGCGTCGCAGGTGATGCAGCAGACCGACATGGTCATGACGGTGCCGGAGCGCTTTGCCCGGCGGCATGAGCTGCAGGCGTTTAATCTGCCGGTGAATGATGTGCCGCCAGTGGAGACGCACTTGTACTGGCATGAAAGCACGGACCAGGATCCGGCGAATCGCTGGATGCGTGAGCAGATGATCGAGTTGTGCCAGCAGGTGACGGCGCAGGAGAAGAAGCTGGATAAGGTGTAGGGCTTTTTACCGCGGCGCTGCCATCGCGAGCAGGCTCACTCCTACAATTGGTTGCATTTCTTCAGATGAAACACGGTCAACTGTAGGAGTGAGCCTGCTCGCGATGAGGCCAGCATGAACACCACAGATCATCCTTCTTGACGTAAACGTCAACCTGCCATTAGCTTAGCGCCAAGACCTTTTTTCGAGCGCTTCCATGAGCAGCCAGACTTACAGCATCTCCGACCTCGCCCGCGAGCTGGACATCACCACCCGGGCGATCCGCTTTTATGAAGAGCAAGGCCTGCTCAGCCCTGAGCGCCGTGGCCAGGAACGTATCTATTCGCCACGCGACAAGGTCAGTCTGAAGCTGATCCTGCGCGGCAAGCGCATCGGTTTCTCACTGGCCGAATGCCGTGAACTGATCGAGCTTTACGACCCTTCCAGCGGTAACACCAAACAGCTCAACAGCATGCTGGCGAAAATCACTGAGCGCCGCGAGCAGTTGGAACAGCAGTTGCTGGATATCGAACAGATGAAACTGGAACTCGATACCGCCGAAGAGCGTTGCGTGCAGGCACTGGAGCAGACGCTCAAGAGCCAGCAGGCCATTCAGTAACAACCCCATTCCCTGTGGGAGCGAGCTTGCTCGCGAATACGGTCTGACATTCAAATGTTTGTCGACTGATGCGCCGCTTTCGCGAGCAAGCTCGCTCCCACAGGGTTCTCCATGAATTCAAAAGAGCAGGTCAACCGCCATGTCCCTCCCCTCCCAAGTACGCCTGATCGAAGTCGGCCCGCGCGATGGCCTGCAGAATGAAGCCCAACCGATCAGCGTCGCCGACAAGGTGCAACTGGTCGATGCACTCAGCGCTGCCGGTCTTGGCTATATAGAAGTCGGCAGTTTCGTTTCACCGAAATGGGTCCCGCAGATGGCGGGTTCGGCCGAAGTGTTTGCACAGATCCAGCGCAAACCCGGCGTGACCTACGGCGCACTGGCGCCGAACCTGCGTGGCTTCGAAGATGCCATCGCCGCTGGGGTCAAGGAAGTCGCCGTGTTCGCTGCCGCCTCCGAAGCCTTCTCGCAGCGCAACATCAACTGCTCGATCAGCGAAAGCCTGGCGCGCTTCGCACCGATGATGGAGGCGGCGCAACAGCACGGCGTTACCGTGCGCGGTTACGTGTCCTGCGTGCTCGGTTGCCCGTACGAAGGCACGGTCGCGCCGGAACAAGTGGCGATGGTCGCGCGCGAGTTGTATGCGATGGGCTGCTACGAGGTCTCGCTGGGCGACACCATTGGCACTGGCACTGCGGGCGCGACTCGCCGCTTGTTCGAAGTGGTGTCGGCGCAGGTACCACGGGACAAACTGGCCGGGCACTTCCACGACACCTATGGGCAGGCCATGGCCAATATCTACGCCAGCCTGCTCGAGGGCATCTCGGTGTTCGACAGCTCTATCGCGGGCCTCGGCGGCTGCCCGTACGCCAAAGGCGCGAGCGGTAACGTTGCTACTGAAGATGTGGTGTACCTGCTCAACGGCCTGGGTATCGAGACCGGTATCAACCTGGACGCCTTGATTGCTGCGGGTCAGCAGATCAGTGTGGTGCTGGGTCGCCCGAGCGGTTCGCGCGTGGCCAAGGCTCGTAGCGCACAGTGAGGGGGGAAGGTGTTACCGCTGTGTCCGGAATGTGGGTTCAAGCGAGTAACACGGAAACAAATTGTCTGGTTTCGCTAGAGTGAAAATTTGCTGAAATTCTCAAGACATTGATTTATAAGGCTTTTTAAAAGTTGGCACGGCTTCTGCTATCTCTATGGCATAACAAGAATAAAAAGCAGCAAACCAATAAAAATAAGACGTACCGACTCTGACATAACAAAAACAACACGGCAGAGACGCAGCTAACAGATTTTTTTGGAGAAGGTGTGCTTTTCAGGGTGCTCTCAGGAGTGACCCGCAACCGGGCAGAGAACAATAAAACTACCTTCAGGTAGCTCCCGAATCGGTTGGATCGCTTAGCGAGAAAGTAGATCAGCGCTCAAAAAAATACGTTTGCTCTTGACCCCGGATGGGGGTCGCCAAAAACAGCGGTAAAGGGCCACGGTTGCCAAAAACAACAACAGACCGACCCTCAATAATAAAAAAGAGCACGCGACGACAAAATTAAAGGGGAGCTTCGGCTCCCCTTTGTGCTTTCTGTGATTCCTCTTTTCCTCAACACCTATCCCCTGTGGGAGCGAGCTTGCTCGCGAATGCGGTGTGTCATCAACAAAGATATTGGCTGACCTGACGCCTTCGCGAGCAAGCTCGCTCCCACAGAGGTTGCGGTTACCGCTCGATAGTTTTCAGTTCTTCAATGCTTATTTCACGCATCCTGAATTTCTGGATCTTGCCCGTCACCGTCATCGGAAACTCTTCAACGAACTTGAAATGCCGTGGCGTCTTGAAATGCGCGATACGTTCCTTGCACCAGGTTTGCAGCTCCAGCTCCGAAACGCTGTGGCCGGGATGGAATTTGATCCAGGCAACAATCTCCTCACCGTAACGCGAGCACGGAATGCCGATCACCTGCACATCCGCCACGGCCGGATGGGTGAAGAAAAACTCCTCAAGCTCACGCGGGTAAATATTCTCGCCGCCACGAATGATCATGTCCTTGTTGCGCCCGGCAATGTTGACGTAGCCCTCCTCGTTCATGCTCGCCAGGTCGCCGGTGTGCATCCAGCCCGCCTCATCGATGGCTTCGGCGGTGGCTTGCGGATTGTTCCAGTAACCGAGCATCACGCTATAGCCACGGGTGCACAGTTCGCCGATGGTGCCGCGCGTCACGAGGTTGCCGGCTTCGTCGATGATCTTGCTTTCCAGCTGTGGCTGGGTGCGGCCGACGGTGGTCACGCGCAATTCCAGCTCATCGGTCGGCCCGGTTTGCAGCGACACAGGGCTGGTTTCGGTCATGCCGTAAGCGATCTGCACTTCGCTCATGTGCATCTCGCTGATGACCCGGCGCATCACTTCGATCGGGCACGTCGCACCGGCCATGATCCCGGTACGCAGGCTCGACAGGTCGAACTCGGCGCGTTGCGGCTGATCGAGCATGGCGATGAACATGGTCGGGACACCGTAGAGGCCGGTGGCTTTTTCTTCGGCGACGGTTTGCAAGGTCAACAACGGGTCGAACGCGTCGTTGGGGTAAATCATCGTGCTGCCGTGGGTGATGCAGCCGAGGTTGCCCATGACCATGCCGAAGCAGTGGTAGAGCGGCACCGGGATCACCAGACGATCGCGCGGGGTCAGGCCGATGCTTTCACCGACCATGTAGCCGTTATTGAGGATGTTGTAGTGGCTGAGGGTCGCACCCTTGGGGAAACCGGTGGTGCCGGAGGTGTACTGGATGTTCACCGGTTGATCGAAGTGCAGGCTGTCGCTGCGTTCGCGCAGTTGATCGGGAGAGATGCTGGTGGCCAGATCGGCCAGTTGCGACCACGGCAGAAAACCTGACGGTGGTTGCGCGTCAAGGCTGATTACCCCGCGCAGTTCGGGGAGGCTTTCGCTGCGCAGTTGGCCGATGGATTGCTCGGCCAGTTCCGGCACCAACCCTTGCAACATGGCGTGGTAGTTGGAGGACTTGAACGCCCCGGCGCAGACCAGCCATTGGCAGCCGGATTGCTTGAGCACGTATTCGAGTTCGGAGCTGCGATAGGCCGGGTTGATGTTGACCAGGATCACGCCGATTTTTGCCGTTGCAACTTGGGTGATGCACCACTGCGCGCAATTCGGCGCCCAGATACCGAGGCGATCGCCGGCCTGCAAACCCAGGGCGAGCAGCGCTCTGGCGTGCAGGTCCACCGCATAGGCCAGTTGTCGCCAGGAGTAACGCAGTTGCTGATGGCGCACGACAAGCGCTTCACCGTCAGGGTATTGCGCGGCGGTGTGATCGAACTTCTGCCCGATGGTCAGTGCCAGCAAGGCTTTGTCCTGTGAGCCACGGGTGTAGCTGCGCTGCGGGTTTGCACTGGGTTGATCCATGACGACCCCTATTGTCTTTATTAGTGGGTTTTGCCGGATTTAACCCCTGTGGGAGCGAGCTTGCTCGCGAAGAGGCCAGCAGATTCAACATCCGTGTTGACTGATCTGACGCTTTCGCGAGCAAGCTCGCTCCCACAAGGTCCGCTCCGTTTCAATCTTGAACTGCCCCTACTCTCGCCTAAGTTGACGTTAACGTAAAGGGTGATTGACAGCCATCCATCGCAGGCTTACGTTAACGTAAAGGTGAGAGCTGAGTAACCGCCCTCCCCACCCTACAAAAAAGCCAAAAGGTGACCCATGAGCTATCCCTCCCTGAACTTCGCCCTCGGTGAAACCATCGACATGTTGCGCGATCAGGTTCAGTCCTTTGTCGCCAAGGAGATCGCTCCGCGCGCCGCGCAGATCGACAGCGACAACCTGTTCCCCGCCGACATGTGGCGCAAATTCGGTGACATGGGCCTGCTCGGCATCACTGTGCCGGAAGAGTACGGCGGCGCTGGCCTGGGTTACCTGGCGCATGTGGTGGCGATGGAAGAAATCAGCCGTGGTTCGGCTTCGGTCGCCCTGTCCTACGGCGCGCACTCCAACCTTTGCGTCAACCAGATCAACCGTAACGGCAACCACGAACAAAAAACCCAATACCTGCCGAAGCTGATCAGCGGCGAACACGTCGGCGCCCTCGCCATGAGCGAGCCGAACGCCGGTTCCGACGTGGTCTCGATGAAACTGCGCGCCGACAAACGCGGCGACCGCTTCGTGCTCAACGGCAGCAAGACCTGGATCACCAACGGCCCCGACGCCAACACTTACGTGATCTACGCCAAGACCGATCTAGAGAAAGGCCCGCACGGCATCACCGCGTTCATCGTCGAACGCGACTGGAAAGGCTTCAGCCGCAGCAACAAATTCGACAAGCTCGGCATGCGCGGCTCCAACACCTGCGAGCTGTTTTTCGATGACGTCGAAGTGCCGGAAGAAAACATCCTCGGCGTGCTCAACGGCGGCGTCAAAGTGTTGATGAGCGGCCTCGATTACGAACGCGTCGTGCTCTCCGGCGGCCCGACCGGGATCATGCAGTCGTGCATGGACCTGATCGTTCCATACATCCACGACCGCAAACAGTTCGGCCAGAGCATCGGCGAGTTCCAGCTGATCCAGGGCAAAGTGGCCGACATGTACACCCAGCTCAACGCCAGTCGCGCCTACCTCTACGCCGTGGCCCAGGCCTGCGAGCGCGGCGAAACCACCCGTAAGGATGCCGCCGGGGTAATCCTCTACACCGCCGAGCGCGCGACGCAAATGGCCCTCGACGCGATCCAGATTCTCGGTGGTAACGGTTACATCAACGAATTCCCGGCGGGCCGCTTGCTGCGTGACGCCAAGCTGTACGAAATCGGCGCCGGTACCAGTGAGATCCGTCGCATGCTGATCGGTCGCGAACTGTTCAACGAAACCCGCTAAACGGAGCTGGCCATGGCTACCCTGCACACTCAGCTCAACCCTCGTTCAGCGGAGTTCGCCGCCAACAGCGCGGCGATGCTCAAACAGGTCGACGCCCTGCACACCCTGCTCGCCCAAGTGGCGCAGGGCGGCGGCGCGAAAGCCCAGGAACGCCACACCTCACGCGGCAAACTGTTGCCTCGTGAACGCATCAACCGCTTGCTTGATCCAGGTTCGCCATTTCTGGAAATCAGCCAACTGGCCGCCCACGCCGTGTATGGCGAAGACGTTCCGGCCGCTGGTGTGATTGCCGGGATCGGCCGGGTTGAAGGCGTCGAATGCATGATCGTCGCCAACGACGCGACGGTTAAGGGCGGTTCGTACTACCCGCTGACCGTGAAAAAACATCTACGCGCACAAACCATCGCGCAACAGAATCGTCTGCCGTGTATCTATCTGGTCGATTCGGGCGGCGCCAACCTGCCGCGTCAGGACGAAGTGTTTCCGGATCGTGAGCACTTCGGGCGGATCTTCTTCAACCAGGCCAACATGAGCGCGATGGGCATTCCGCAGATCGCCGTGGTCATGGGCTCGTGCACTGCCGGCGGCGCGTATGTACCGGCAATGGCGGACGAAGCGATCATGGTGCGCAATCAGGCGACGATTTTCCTCGCCGGCCCGCCGTTGGTGAAAGCCGCGACCGGTGAAGTGGTCAGCGCCGAAGACTTGGGCGGTGCCGATGTGCACTGCAAGATTTCCGGGGTCGCCGACCATTACGCCGAGAGCGACGAACACGCCCTCGCCCTCGCCCGCCGCAGTATCGCCAACCTTAACTGGCGCAAACTCGGTGACGTGCAGCAACGCGCGCCGATTGCGCCGCTGTACGCCAGCGATGAGTTGTACGGCGTGGTCTCGGCTGACGCCAAGCAGCCGTTCGACGTGCGCGAAGTGATTGCGCGACTGGTCGACGGTTCGGTGTTCGATGAATTCAAGGCTTTGTTCGGCACCACGCTGGTGTGTGGCTTTGCGCATCTGCACGGCTACCCGATCGCGATTCTGGCGAACAACGGCATCCTCTTCGCCGAAGCCGCGCAGAAAGGTGCGCACTTTATCGAACTGGCTTGCCAGCGCGGTATTCCGCTGCTGTTTTTGCAGAACATCACCGGTTTCATGGTCGGCCAGAAATACGAGGCCGGCGGCATCGCCAAACATGGCGCGAAACTGGTAACAGCGGTGGCTTGCGCCAAGGTGCCGAAATTCACCGTGATCATCGGCGGCAGCTTCGGCGCCGGTAACTACGGCATGTGCGGCCGCGCTTATGACCCGCGTTTCCTGTGGATGTGGCCGAACGCGCGGATCGGCGTGATGGGCGCCGAGCAGGCGGCGGGCGTGTTGGTGCAGGTCAAACGCGAACAGGCTGAACGCAGTGGCCAGGCCTTCAGTGCCGAACAGGAAGCCGAGATCAAGCAACCGATCCTCGACCAGTATGAAGAGCAAGGTCACCCCTACTATTCCAGCGCACGGCTATGGGACGACGGCGTCATCGACCCGGCGCAGACCCGCGATGTGCTGGCCCTGGCCTTGTCCGCGTCGCTGAACGCGCCAATCGAACCGAGCCGCTTCGGCGTGTTCCGGATGTGATTTTTTGTGGGAGCGAGCCTGCTCGCGAATACGGTTTGTCAGCTAGCGGATAGGTCGACTGATACAACGTTTTCGCGAGCAGGCTCGCTCGCACAAGAACCGTGGAGACGGATGAATATGAGCGATTTCAACACCCTCGAACTGCACAGCGACCCACGCGGCTTCGCGACACTGTGGCTCAACCGCGCAGAAAAGAACAACGCCTTCAACGCCGAGATGATCCGCGAGCTGATCCTCGCGCTGGACAAAGTCGCCAGCGACGCCAGCCTGCGTTTCCTGCTGGTGCGTGGTCGTGGCAAGCACTTCAGTGCCGGCGCTGATCTGGCGTGGATGCAGCAATCGGCCGAGCTCGATTACCACACCAATCTCGACGACGCTCGCGAATTGGCGGAGCTGATGTACAACCTCGCCAAGCTGAAGATCCCCACAGTGGCCGTGGTGCAAGGCGCGGCGTTCGGTGGCGCGCTGGGGCTGATCAGTTGCTGTGACATGGCGATTGGCGCCGATGACGCGCAGTTCTGCCTGTCGGAAGTGCGCATCGGTCTGGCGCCGGCGGTGATCAGTCCGTTCGTGGTGCAGGCCATCGGCGAACGCGCTGCGCGTCGATATGCCCTGACCGCCGAGCGTTTCGGCGGACAACGTGCGCGGGAAATCGGTTTGTTGTCCGAGAGCTATCCGGCGGCAGAACTTGATCAGCAAGTCGAACAGTGGATCAACAATTTACTGCTCAACAGCCCCGCCGCCATGCGCGCCAGCAAGGATTTGCTGCGTGAAGTCGGTAACGGCGCGCTGACCCCGGCGCTGCGCCGCTACACCGAAAATGCCATCGCCCGTATCCGCGTCAGCCCTGAAGGTCAGGAAGGCTTGCGCGCCTTTCTGCAAAAACGTCCGCCGAGCTGGCAAGCCGCAACCACCACCAAGGAGCCGCGTTGATGAGCGCACCTGTTCTCACCACTCTGCTGGTGGCCAACCGTGGCGAAATCGCCTGCCGCGTGATGCGCACCGCCAAAGCCTTGGGCCTGACCACGGTTGCCGTGCACAGCGCCACCGACCGTGAGGCGCGGCACAGCCGGGAAGCGGATATTCGCGTGGACCTGGGCGGCAGCAAAGCCGCCGACAGTTATCTGCAAATCGACAAGCTGATCGCAGCGGCCAAGGCCAGTGGCGCGCAGGCGATTCATCCGGGTTACGGGTTTCTCTCGGAAAACGCCGGGTTCGCTCGTGCCATCGAAGCGGCCGGGCTGATTTTCCTCGGCCCGCCCGCCTCGGCCATCGATGCCATGGGCAGCAAATCCGCCGCCAAAGCACTGATGGAAACCGCCGGTGTGCCACTGGTGCCGGGTTATCACGGCGAAGCGCAGGATCTCGACACCTTCCGCGATGCCTGCGAACGCATCGGTTATCCAGTGCTGCTCAAAGCCACGGCCGGCGGTGGTGGCAAAGGCATGAAAGTGGTCGAGGACGTCAGCCAGTTGGCCGAAGCCCTCGCCTCGGCTCAGCGTGAAGCGCAGTCGTCGTTCGGCGATTCGCGCATGCTGGTGGAGAAATACCTGCTCAAGCCACGTCACGTGGAAATCCAGGTGTTCGCCGATCAGCATGGCAACTGCTTGTACCTCAATGAACGGGATTGCTCGATTCAACGGCGCCATCAGAAAGTCGTCGAAGAAGCGCCGGCACCCGGCCTGTCCACGCAACTGCGGCGGGCGATGGGTGAAGCAGCGGTGCGTTCGGCACAGGCGATCGGTTACGTCGGCGCCGGTACGGTGGAGTTCCTGCTGGATGCGCGCGGTGAATTCTTCTTTATGGAGATGAACACGCGGTTGCAGGTCGAGCACCCGGTGACTGAAGCGATTACTGGTCTTGATCTGGTCGCCTGGCAGATCCGCGTTGCTCGTGGTGAAGCACTGCCGATCACCCAGGAACAAGTGCCGTTGAACGGCCATGCGATTGAAGTGCGCTTGTACGCCGAGGATCCTGCGAATGACTTCCTGCCGGCGACCGGACGTCTGGCGTTGTATCGCGAATCGGCCGAAGGGCCAGGGCGCCGGGTGGATAGCGGGGTTGAAGAAGGCGATGAAATTTCGCCGTTCTACGACCCGATGCTCGGCAAGCTGATTGCCTGGGGCGAGGATCGTGAACAGGCTCGATTGCGCTTGTTGAGCATGCTCGACGAGTTTGCGATTGGCGGTTTGAAAACCAACATCAACTTCTTGCGGCGGATCATTGCGCACCCGGCGTTCGCGGCGGCGGAACTGGATACCGGGTTTATTCCGCGTTACCAGGAGCAATTGCTGCGTGCACCGGGCACGCTGAGCGATGCGTTCTGGGCGGCGGCGGCTCAAGCGGTGGCGCAGAGCCTGCCACAACCCGCACGCCAGGATGACCCTGCTTCGCCTTGGTCACTCAATAGCGGTTTGCGTGCGGGGCTGCCGCCGGAAATCACCCTGCATTTGAGTTGCGAGGGGCAGGATCGCGCCTTGACGCTGAATGCTGCCGACCACGCCAGACTGTCCGGCGAAGCACTTATCGTCGAGCACGAAGGCGTTCGTCGTACGTTGCGTGCGATTCGCCAGGGCGATGCGCTGTACCTGCAATGGGAAGGTGAGTTGCGCCGTATCGAAACATACGATCCGATCAGCGCCATCGAAGCCAGCCACAGTCATCAGGGCGGCCTGACCGCGCCGATGAACGGCAGCATTGTCCGCGTGTTGGTGGAGGCCGGGCAATCGGTTGAGGCCGGTGCGCAACTGGTGGTGCTGGAAGCGATGAAGATGGAACACAGCATCCGCGCGCCGCATGCCGGGGTGATCAAAGCGCTGTATTGCCAGGAAGGTGAAATGGTTGGCGAAGGCAGCGCTTTGGTTGAGCTGGAAGAAGTATGAACGGGAGGATCGATCCTGCGCCTGGCGAGGATCGATCTGACTAGTAACGCGCCGTTGCCTGCACCACAACACCGATGATTCGACACTCATCGGTCAGCAGGGCTTTCGGCCATGTCGGATTGAGCGGCACCAGGTAACGCTGGCCGCCCTCTTCGTCGAGTTTGCGAAAAATCGCCTCCGTACTGTCGGGCCACTGGGCGATCACCAGTTTACCGGGCAGCGCTTCGGCGGCCGGGTCGACCAGAATCAGCATGCCTTCGGCAATGCTCTGGCCACTGGGTGCGGTCATTGAATCTCCCGTCACCGTCAACCAGAACGCCGGGCCGCGCGCGTGGTAATCCGTCAATTCGAAGCGCTGCTTGCCTGCTGCCTTGTCGTAGGACGCCGGATCGCTTTCACGCACTTCGCACGTCGTCTGCCAATCGCTGACCGGGTAACGGAAGTACGGGTTGTACTTCTGCGCCAGCGGCATCTCGTCCTCGGACGTGGGTTGCGGTTCACGGATCACCAGCACCACTTCGAGGAAATCCATGCCCAGCGCTTGCAGCACCCGGTTCATTTCAGTGATACCGGGTTCGCGACGCTTGTTCAGCCAATGGCCGATCCCGCCCTGGGACATGCCGACGCGCTCTCCGAGCTCTGTTTGAGTGATTTTGAGTTCACTCATCTTGGCCTTGACCAACTCAATCCATTTATCCATGTGCAGCACCTTACGTGGACGCCTTCGGCCAGCAAAACACATATTGTAGTATTTAAATTCTCGTCACAACTACATATAGTACTATTCTGAAGACACGGATTTTCAATCGACCAAGGAGTGCCCCCTCATCATGAATATCAGCAGCAAAGACTTGCCCGATCTGCAAATGGACACCACCTTCACCTCGCCCCAAGGCAATGCGGCGGCGCAACGCGCGCTGGACTATTACTTGAAACCAGCTGTGTCAGAACCTGAGGTCGACGAGCGTTTTTTCGATGTCAGGCGCCATCTCAGTGGCGAGGAAGCCCTGGTGCACGCCTCGGACCTGTTGCGCTGCGCCGCAGCCACGGCGTTCAAGGCAGCCGAAAACCTGCAAGGCGCGAGTCGCGATCTGGCATTTTCAGTGGTACATATGGTGGATATGGCGCGGGCGATGGTCGACCATTCACTCGATGGCGATGAAGCCTGAGAAACGGAAGTGCGGGCGGACGGGAAAGAATTTTCCAATCGAGCAGGTAAAAACATTTGACTTGCAAATGATAATGATTATTATTGCAAGCAACTGGTCGCGAGATCAGTCGATGGACCAGAGACCTTAGGTCGGTCTTCTGGACTATCTCCTCATCAGGCTAATCACGGTTTTTGACCCGGCTTTTTGCCGGGTCTTTTTTTTGCCCGTTTTTCAGGCTTATGGCTTCAGGCTAATGAAGTCTTTAGGTGCTGCAAATTCGATGGCGCGGATAATATCAAAAGAATATTGGTTGGCAAGCGAAGCCCGGCCGCATTGGGGCAAACTAATGCCAATTAGCACTTGAGAATCAATCGCACAGTCTCTAAGCTGCTTGCGCGTCATGGAGGACGCCCCCCGCCACACACCGCAATTCCCCTCGGTTTCAGCCCTGCCTGCGTGTACAGTAACGGCCATAAAAATCATATTCAGGAATCGATTATGACCGTGGCCAAATCTTCGTTCGACATCAGCGCCAACTTCGACAGCGGCAACATCCAAGTCATCGACATCAGCAATCCACTCAATCCGGTTCTGGCCATTCGTCCAGATACTCGCAGCGCGCATTTCCAGTGGTTTCACTTCAAGGCCAGCGGCCTGCATGTCGGCCAGGAACACTGGTTCCGCCTGAACAATGCCAGCCAATCCACGTACAGCAAGGGCTGGCCCGGTTATCAGGCCGTAGCGTCCTACGATCACGTCAACTGGTTCCGCGTGCCGACTATTTACGAGGGCGACTGCCTGCGCTTTTGCCTCGAGGCCACGCAGACCCATGCCTGGTTCGCCTACTTCGAACCCTATAGCCGTGGCCGTCACGACTGGCTGATCGAGCAGGCGCTGAGCAAGGCCGGCACCGAATTACTGGCGACTGGTAAAAGTGTCGAAGGTCGCGACATTCAATTGCTGCGCAAAGGCACTGGCGCTGAAGGCCAGCGCAAGATCTGGATCATCGCTCAGCAACATCCCGGCGAGCACATGGCCGAATGGTTCATGGAAGGCGTGATCGAGCGCCTGGAAAGGCACGATGATCCGGTGCTGAACAAGCTGTTCGCCAGTGCCGATCTGTACCTGGTACCGAACATGAATCCGGACGGCGCGTTCCATGGCCATCTGCGCACCAACGCCATGGGCCAGGATTTGAACCGGGCCTGGCAGAACGCCAGCCAGGAGATCAGTCCCGAGGTGCTCTTCGTCCAGCAGCAAATGGAAAAGTACGGCGTCGATCTGTTCCTGGACGCCCATGGCGATGAAACCATTCCTCACGTATTCACCGCCGGTTGCGAAGGCAATCCGGGCTACACGCCGCGTATCGAGAAGCTCGAAGAGCATTTCCGCAATCACCTGAAACACACCACCAAAGATTTCCAGACCAAGTACGGCTACACCCGCGACGAACCGGGCCAGGCCAACATGACCCTGGCGTGCAACAGCGTCGGCCAGAAATACGACTGCCTGTCGCTGACCCTGGAAATGCCGTTCAAGGATCACGACGACCATCCCGACAAGGTCACCGGCTGGTCGGGTAAACGCTCTAAACAGCTGGGCAAAGACGTGCTGACCACCATCGCTGACATGGTTGATACTCTGCGCTGATCCCCTCCTCCGTTCTGTAAAAGATCGCAGCTTGTCTGCGATCTTTTGCTTTCCGCCATTCACCATCTCGCGCAAACAGGTTGCAAAATAAAACCCGAATCAATAGCGTACTCTAGGTTTTATTTTGAAACCTAAAAGGATGCGGGAAATGAAACCTCTAAAGAGCAGTGCCGTTTTGCTTTTCTCCGTGGCCTGCGGTCTGGCCGTGGGCAATGTGTATTACGCCCAGCCATTGCTGGACGCGATGGCCGAGGCGTTTGCGATGTCGCCGGCGACCATCGGCATTGTCATCACCCTGACGCAAATCGGCTACGGCATCGGACTGGTGCTACTGGTCCCTCTCGGTGATCTGCTCAATCGACGCCGATTAATCGTTACTCAAACCCTGCTGTCGGCAGCGGCGCTGTTGATGATCGCGCTGGCGCCCAACAGTGCGTGGCTGCTGCTTGGCATGACCTTGACAGGGCTGCTCGCGGTAGTGACGCAGGTCTTGGTAGCTTATGCCGCGACGCTGGCAATCCCGGCCCAACGCGGGCGCGTGGTCGGGGTGGTCACCAGCGGCATCGTTGTCGGCATCTTGCTGGCACGCACGGTTGCCGGCGGTATGGCCGATTTGGCTGGGTGGCGAGCGATTTACGTTCTGTCAGCCGGGCTGACACTGTTGATGGCGTTGCTGCTGTTGCGTGTTCTGCCGAAGGATGAGGTTCCGCAACCGATTACGACTTACGCCGCCCTGATCGCCTCAGTATTCAGCCTGTTCAAAGAAGAACCGGTACTGCGCCAACGCGCGATCCTCGCATTGCTGACTTTCGCCAGTGCGATGGTGCTGTGGACGCCGATGGTGCTGCCGCTGGCCGCGCAACCGTTGTCGTTGTCGCACAGTGAAATCGGTCTGTTCGGACTCGCAGGTGCTGCCGGTGCACTGGCAGCCGCGCGGGCCGGGCATCTGGCTGATCGCGGACTCGGGCAATGGGTCAGCGGTCTGTCGCTGTTACTGATGCTCGCCTCATGGTTGCCGATCGCCCTGACTCAATCCTCGCTGTGGGCATTGCTGCTCGGCGTAATCACCCTGGACTTGGGTCTGCAAGCCGTGCACGTCACCAGCCAGAGCATGATCTACAGCGTGCGCCCCAAAGCGCAAAGCCGTCTCACCGCCGGTTACATGCTGTTCTACTCGATCGGCAGCGCGCTCGGTTCCATCGGCTCGACCGCGATGTACGCGTGGGCCGGCTGGATCGGCGTGTGCCTGCTCGGCGCCGGCATCAACGCCGTGGCGCTGGCGTACTGGTGGCTGACCCGTTTGCGCGGCGCATCGCTACGATGCGCCACGCAAACGGGTTAGCTGCGATCGCGACCACGCAACATGCTGTCGAGCACCTCGTCGCGGCGGACCCAGCCATGAAACAGCGCCGCCGCCAGGTGCAGCAGCACCGTCAAGAACAGCAGATAGGCCAGATACCCGTGAGCCTTGCGCAGAAACGCGAACAACTGCGCGTCGGCCGGAACGATCGCTGGCAACTGCAACGTTGTGCTGAGCATCACCGGTTCACCAGAAGCGCTGATCATCGCCCAACCGAGCAACGGCAACACCAGCATCAACGCGTAAAGCAGCAGATGGGACGCCTTGGCCGCCAGTACTTGCCAGCCCGGCAGATCGGCGGGCAACGGTGGCTGGCGCGTGGTGAGCCGCACCAGCAAACGCACGATCACCAGCGCCATAATCGCAATGCCCAACGGTTTGTGCAGATGGATCAGCCATTCATGCCGCTCAGACACCGAGGTGACCATGCCGGCGCCGATAAACAGCATGGCGATGATCATCAGCGCCATCAGCCAGTGCAGCAGCCGCGCCAACAGGGCGAAATGCGTCGGTTGAGTGCTCATGGACGAGCCTCCTGTTTGGCGGCGGGCAACTGACTGACTTCGCTGGTGCGACGCAAGTAGGAATTGGCGTAACCGGCGGAACGCGCCGCGAGCAACGGGTCGTCGGAACCTTGAATCCCGGCCGGCAGCACCAGCGGGTCATAGTTGATGTCCCGGCATTCGCCGCTCAATTGCGGCTGGGTCTTCTCCAGCACCAGCGTACCGGCGTTCAACACTTTGCGCCCCTCGGGCCAGGTCTTGCTGGCGTCGTTCACCGGATCCTCGGGATTGGCCAGAGTGATATTCAACTGAAAACGCAGCGGTGCAGACGACAACCGTTGCACCAGATCTTTCTCGAGAAAATCGCCGCCCTCAGGCGCACTGGCGCCCGCAGCATCGCGCGCCAACGGTGTCATGCTCCAGCGCACGGCCTGTTTTTTACCGCTGGCGTCGACCAGATAAAACGCGTTGACGCTGTTATAGGTTTCGGTGGCATAACTGGCCGACGGTTTGGCTGTCTTCACCCAGGTCAAAAACGGCACGGTTTCCGGGTGCGCGGCGAAGAACGCCGGAACCTTCGCCGGATCAGGTTTACCGGTGGCCGGATCTGGTGATTGCGCCTGTTGCAATTGATAAAACGCCTCAGGCGTACCGACCGGGAACACCGGCATGCTGTTCATCCCGGTGCGCCACTGCTGCCCGTTAGCCTGGGTGAACCGCAACGCCAGACTGCGAATCGGCACGCTGCTGTCCGGTGCATAGGGATTGCCCGCCGGCAGCGCAAAACGCCCGACCACTGGAGTCTGCGGCTCGTTGAACACCTGCGCGGTGGAGAATACCCGTGCCTCACCACTGCTTTCGAAATGCCCGATCACGCACACGCCTTTGGCGTGATTACGACGAAACCCAGGATGCACGCCATTGTTCTTCTCCAGCACATCGACCAGCGCCTTTGGCGTCAGGCGTTGTGGGTCGAAGTTACCGTGAACGTAGGCAAACGCCCCGGCCACCGCAGCGACTACCACGGCAATGCCGCCCAGACGCAATATCAGGCTCGCGGCACTCAGTGGCGGGCGCTGCGGCCCGCCGGGCGGTGAAGCGTTGGGTGAGGTGCGATCAACCATGAAGGACTCCAGGCCAATGGCCACAAGTAGGAAGAATCAGCAAGACGCGCCTCATCCGGGTTTATTCCACACAACGGTATTTATTTTTCCGAACGTGGAATAACCTTCAACGGCGGGCGTCTCCCTAGTCCACAGCGTAGTGACTAGCAGAATTTCATGAGCGAATTCGACGAACAGTTGAGAGAAATCATTCCCAGATTGCGCCGCTTTGCCGTGTCGTTGACGCGCAACAGCAGCAGTGCTGACGATCTGGTGCAGGCCTGTCTGGAGCGTGCCCTGTCGAGTTGGGGCGACAAACGCGCCGACGGCGACTTGCGTGCCTGGCTGTTCGCGATCCTCTATCGGCAGTTTCTCGACGCCCACCGGCGCTCGCGGCGTTATGCGCGAATGCTCGAATTCTTCACCGGTCGCGACGATGCCGAACCCTCGGTGGAGCGCACCGTTATCGCTCAGTCAACCCTGCAAGCCTTCGACCGACTGCCCAGCGAACAGCGCGCGCTGCTGCTCATGGTTTCAGTGGAAGGCCTTTCCTATAAAGAGGTCGCCGAGATTCTCGGCGCCCCGATCGGCACCGTGATGTCGCGCCTGTCCCGCGCCCGCCAGGCCCTGCGCCAACTCAGCGACGGCGAAATCAGCAGCCCTTCTTTGCGGATACTCAAATGATCAGCCTGCCTCCCACCGAGCGTGATCTGCACGCCTATGTCGACCACCAGCTCAGCGACGCCGACCGGCGTGTGCTGGAGACCTGGCTGGCCAGTCACCCGGACGAAGCGGCGCAGGTTCGCGCCTGGCAACAGGATGCCCAGCAATTGCGCGCGGCACTCAGCGGCGCGTTGCAGCAACCGGCCAACCCAGCGCTTGACCCAGCGATGATTCGCCAGCGCCGTCAGCGCCAGTCGCGTCGTCATCTGGCCAGTGCTGCGGTGTTGCTGATCGCGGTCAGCCTCGGCGGTTTCAGTGGCTGGCAGGCCCGGGAAATGACCCTTGTGCGCCCGGCCATGTTGCCAATGACCGACGCCCTGCAAGCCTATCGCCTGATTGCCCAGCAAGGCATGTTGCCAGCCGATTACAAGGTCGACAGTGATGGCGACATGCAGCGCTGGCTCGATCGTTATTTCACTCGGGCCAGTCGTTTACCAGATCTGAAGGCGGCCGGGTTTGAACCGGTTAGTGGACGCCTGCTCAGCACCGACGAAGGCCCGGCAGCGATGGTGATGTATGAGGATGGCAGTGGCCACAAGGTGAGTTTCTACGTGCGCCCGCCGGGGCCGAAGAACACCTTTTTGCCGCGTGGCACGCGCAGTGACGGAGATTTGCAGGCCCAGTACTGGTCAGGTGGTGGCTATAACTACGCGATGGTCAGCCCGGTCGATACACCGGCGGCGCAACAGCTCAAGCAATCACTGCCATTCTGAGAACACCACCTTTCCCCTGTGGGAGCGAGCTTGCTCCGGGCGGCGTTCCGACGAAGGCGCTGGATCAGTCGCATCGTTGCTGAATGACACACCGCATTCGCGAGCAGGCTCGCTCCCACAAGGGTTCAGCGTCAGGCTCAGAAACCTACGTCGAGCACGACATTGTCCAGATAAGTACCCGCAGGCGGCGTGGTCTGGTCGGTGTAGATCTTCGCGTTGTAGTTGAAAATCTGGCTGCCCGTGCCCAAGCCGTTTCCCGGATTGACCTCGGCATCGGTACTCGCCCGCCGCGCCGCGCCAACACTGCCCCAGCGCGTGGTGCCGGCACTTTTGAAAATGTCGTAGGCCAGATAATTGCTCCCGGAAATCATCCGCCGCCGGCCGCCGACACTCACCGCGTTCTGCCCGTCGCTCAGCCCCACGGTATAGGCACTGCCCTTGGTGCAGGCCAGATTGATGGTTTGCCCGGTCACCGGGGTGAACGCGCTGATCACCGGAGCGCTGCCGAACGCAATGTTCGGCGCAGTAATCGTGCAGTCGTTGGACACCGTCATGTTCACCGTCAACGAGGTCGTGCCACTGGCGATGTCGCGCCCAAGACAGATAGAACCAATACCAATCCCCGAGCAGTAATTCCAGTTCCAGAAAATGCTCAGGGTCTCGGTGTACACCCCGGCGGCGACGTTGCTGCCAATGGTTGTGCCGAGATACAGCGGCACGGTTTTCGGCGTTGTACCGTTGAGCAGGCCCAAGGCATCGATGATGCCGTTGCGCGCAAAGTCGTAGGCCGTGCCACGCGTCAGCGGGTAGCTGGTGCTGTTGTTGGCGTAGACCGTGTAACTGATGACATCGCCGGTCGGCCCGACCAGACCACTTTGAGTCGAAGAAACGGTGCCCCAGAAGTGGTCGTTGCTGGTCAGCAGGGACAGCAGCGAACCGGTACAGCTCAAACCTGCATTCAGCGTGGAGCTGGGCTGCGACGTCGTGCGCACGGCGATCGAACTGAGCGTACCGAACGCTGCCGGCGTGGTGCTGACCACCGAGCACGCAGCCTGCGCCGCCCCCGGCAGCATCAGCGCCAGCAACAAAAGCAAGCGTGCGCCGATCATTGACACACCAACGGGCCAATCAGCGGCACCTGGTCCTGATTCATATCGACGCTGAACTGCGCCTGACAGGTCTTGCCGTCGGCCAGCGTGACCTGCAGCGAGTTCTGCGCCTGCAGGTTTTCCAGATACACCAGCCCATCCCAACCGACCACCGTCCGCGTACCGCTCTGCTCATGCAACACACCCGCGCCCAGCGGCAGTTCGCGATGTTGCGCGTCGACCAGCACGATGCTTGCGGCAATCACTCGGGCCAGCGGAAACTCCAGCAGATATCCGCTACCGCGCCTTACAGCGATGCGTTGTTCGACATTGGGACTGCGCACATTGGCCGGCAGATTCAGTGGGTCGATTTCATACTTGCCCCGGTAATAGGCGCTGCTCCACGGCACCAGCAGATGACCGTTCTTGTCGGTCTGACCGACCTGCTGGTTTTCGTAGCGCACCGGAATATCGGCGAAACCATCGGTGCTGACCACTACAAACGCATCGTCGATGCGGTTGGCGGCGAACACCTGACGGTCCATCCACACCAGCGAACCACTGGCGTCGGCCCAACGGGTTTCAGCCTCGGAAGTGCCGTAGACACCAGCCTGCAACTGCACCGATTGCAGCCGCCAGGTGACGTCGGCCTGGCGATAATCGGCGCCATCACCCTTGGCGTAGCCGAGGTTGAAACCCACGCCGCCCTCAGTCGGCACCGCACGACTGTAGTTGACCCGCTGCTGGCTCTGCCCGGTTTTACTGCGATCGCTGCTGATCGCCAGGCTGCCACGCAGATCGAACGGAATCACCAGTTGCGCCTGCACCGCCCAGTTGCTGTCGCCGATTTCGCGGTTGGCCGACAGGTAAAAACTGCTGTTGCGCCACAGCGGTTTGCTCCAGCTGAGGTTGAGCAGCCGCGTGCGCGAGTCGTCCGCCGCGCGCACATCGAAATAACCGGCGCCGAGGCTGCCCCAACGATCAAGGTTAAGGCTTAAGGTCGCCTGTTCGCTGCGTCGACTCAGGCTGATGTAGGAGCTGTCGACCACAGTCAGGTCGGCATATTGATCGTGACGTTGCAGGCGCTGGTAGGAAAAGCTGAAGCGCTGATTGCTGTACTGGTAGCCCAGGCTCAATTGCTGACCGCCCTCGCCGTCGAAGCGGCTTTGACTCAGGGCACTATTGAGTACACCGAAATTACCCAGCCGCAGGTTGCCGCCGAGGCCGCCCAGTGTCAGCGAATCGGCCGCTTCGGCGTGGCTCTCCAGAGTAAAACTGTCGCTGACGCCGTAACGCAGGCTGCCGGAGGTGACACCCGGGCCGTAACTGAAGTCCTTCAAGCCGTAGTCGCGGCGCAACGTACCGGCCGCCACGGAAAAATCGCTCAAGCCTTTTTGCAACAACGTGCTGGTGACATAGAACGGCACCGTGGTCGACACCTGCCGACCCAGTGCATCGGTGGTCACCACCACCGCTTCGCCAGCGCCGTTGATGAATGGAATATTGGTCAGCGTATAAGGCCCAGGTTGCAAATCTGCGCTGCTCGACTTGTAGCCATTGATGAACAGGTCCACCGAGGACGGCACTGCTGCTTCACCGGCAAATTGCGGCAACGGATAAGTCACCAGATCCGGGCGTACGGCAAAGTCCCGCGAGAACTGCACGCCGCCCAGACGCACCGAACTGCTCCACGGCAACGCACCGCTGATCACGTCACCGGCCTCGTAGGTGAGCATTCGCTCGTCGTCGGAGTAACGCCAGGTGGTGTCGTAACGCAGGTAGCCATTGTCCAGCGTGTTGAGCGAATCACCGGACAACGTACGCCGGTATTGCCCGGTGCTGGACAATGTGCCCCAGCTGTCGAACAGCCGCACTTCGTTCCACGCCGCCAGGTAAGTGCCGGCATCGTCGGTATCGTTGAGGTACAGATCGTAGTTGAACAGTGCGCCGAAACTGCTCAGCGCCGGGGTGCGCGGGTAAGCCTGGCGATTGCCGATGAACTGTTCCGGCAACCAGTCCGGCGGCACGTCCAGCAGCAGGCGCTGACCGACACTGTCGTAATCACTGTGCAGCCCCGCCAGGCTGTCGAGATCGACCTCGGCGCCGAGGCTGTCGGGCAGTTTCATACCGGTCTCGCGCAACGCGGTCACTGGCACGAACAAGCGCCCGTCGCGCTGCTGCACCGCCACCACGCGTCCGGTATTCATCTGGTTGACCACCAGTTCCAGAAACAACTGTGCATCACTCACGGCCTCCATGCCGCTCGGTGGCGGCGGCAGATCGCCGGCCCCGGATGGTTGAACGAACATCAGGCAACACGCGCCGGTGATGAGCCACAACGGACGCTGAATACGACGAACCCGTCCTGGGCTCATACCCGTTTTACGTCCGTCAATGGACTGAATCCTCCCTGATACCGCTTTAGCCGACGTCAGATAACTGCGCTACGACTCACTCACTTGGCAGGTGTAATGCTCTGCACCTGCGGCGCGCCGTTCACCCGCACCTGCAACGCCGAATCACCGGCCAACGGCTCCGGTGCCGGCCAGCGCATTACCGCCCCCGGCAGGACGTAACCCAAGAGTCCTTCGGCCAGCGGTCTGCTCTGCCCTGTCTGTTTGATTGCCACGTCAGTCAGTCGCGCATGCACCGCGCCCTGATTACGCACTTCGACATAGGGCTTGCCGTCCACGGCCACCGTGCGCCAGCTCAATTGCGGCAGGCCGACACCCTTGGGATCACGCGCGCGGCTGCTGTCTTCCTTGCTCCACAGCCCGGCGCCATAGGCAAACAGCGGCACCGAATAACGCATCTGGAAGCGGATCGCTGCGGCGGTTTTGCCTCCGTCAGCGGTCGCGGGTTGTGCGGAAGGAATTTCGTCAATGATGATCCGATAGGCCAGTTCCTGCCCCGGTGGCACTTCCTTGGTTCGGGTCAGACGCACCAATTGTTTCTGTCCCGGCTCGATTTTCGCCACCGGCGGGCTGCCGATCACGTCGCGCTGGTTCTGGTATTGCTCGGCGAAACCACTCTGGCTCCAGCCGAACACGCGGATCTGCAGATTGGCGGTTTCACTGCCGCGATTCTCCAGCCACAGCGCACTGGCCTGCTGATCAGCCTCCAGCACCGGATCGATCGGCCAGATCAGCACCGAACTCGCCGCGTGTGCCTGACTTGCCCCAAGCATGACCAGCGTCCACATCGCACAGCGCACGAACGAGTGCCGTGACGTAACTGACCCCATAAACCTGCTCCTTGTCGGCCATTCAACTTCGCCTTACCACGACAGTTGCACCTGCAACACGTCGCTGTACGTCCCCCCAGGCTGATTGCCCGGCAATTGCACCTGACCGTAAATCGGCAGGCTGATGTTGTTCGCATCGCTGTAGGCCACCGCCACACTCTGGCCGATGCCCAGGCTCTGGCTGTATGCCGCATCACTAAACAGCGCATACGCCACCCGCGCACTGCCGCTGTTGATCTGCATGTGCCGGCCGCTGTTGTTGTACTGGCCGCCATCAACGCTCATGTTCAGCGTCACGCCCGGCGTGCATTGCAATTGCACCCCACCCGTCAGCGCGACCTGCACGGTGCCGGTGGCCAGTGCCGAACGCGAACCGAAATTCAGCCCGCCATAGTTCGACACCCCGCCCACCACCAGACACCCGGCAATGACCGTGGCACTGACCTGAAAGCTCTGGCTCGTCGCCGCTGTCAGCGGCAGCGGCGCACTGCCTGCGCAGAGCAGGAGCAGCGCGGCACAGCCATGGCGGCGCATGGCATCAGAACGTCAGTTCGACGGCGACAGTGTCGGTGTATGTCCCCGCCGGCAAACCGGCCTTGCCAACCGCTTGACCGTAGATGTTCACTGTCTGCGCGACACCGGTACTGGCGGCGAGGTTGATCGTCCCGTCAATCGCCAGCAGTTGCGAATGTCCGGCATCGGTGTACAAGTCGTACGGCACGTAATTGGCAACGCCGTCGTACAGCGCCCGCGTGCCACCCGGTGACATTCCGTCGTGGGAGCCCGCGCGTACCTTGACCGTCGGCGTGGTGCCGCTGGAACAGAGAATCGACAACGCCCCGCCGCCCCCGCCCAACACCTGCCCGGTGGCGGTGGTGAACAGGCTGTTGGCAGTGCCGAAGTTCAACGCACCGAAGTTCAGCCCGGTGGAACCGCCAGCGCCGTTGACCTGACAGCTGCTGATCAGAATCAGGCTGGAGGTGATCTGGCCGGTGACCGTGGTGGCGGCGTTGGCACTGGAAACCAGCGCCAGGCCAAGCAACGACAAACCTATCCTTGATGCAAACATACGCATGGTGTCCGTCCTCTACGGGGTTACCAGTCGAGCGTCACCGTCAGGGTGTCGGTATAGACCCCTGCCGGTACCGCACGGGTATTCGCCACCACCGTGCCAAATACCGGAATGGGTATCTGCGCACCGCTGGTGACAGCGAAATTGTGTTGCTGGCCGATGCTGTAACTCCGGACGCCGGAGGGATCGACAAACAGCTGATAAGGAAGGGTCTGGCGACCGTTGCTCAGGCGCCGGGTATTGCCGTCACCGTGGGTGCCGCCGTCGATGGTGACGGTGAAACCGGTGACCGAGGGGTTGCAGGCGACGTTGAGTTTGCCGCTGCTGTCGCCGTCCAGACTGGCCTTGATCGGCGCGTTCCAGGTGGGCCCCTGAAGGCCGAAGTCGAGGGTGCCGAAGGCACTGAGCGGACTGTCGGGTGTGCTGGTATTGGTGACTTCGCAGCCGGCAATCAGGATCAGCCGCGCATTGATCTGCCCGCTGACCGCCGCTTGCGCCTCGTCTGCGAGCAATGCCAGCGTACCCGCTGCCACCACCATCCAGTGTTTACCTGTCATTGCGCCCGTCCCTGCTCCTTTACGCTGATTCGATCACCGCGCTCATCATCGAACGCCTTCCTTGCGCACCCACGTCCAGCGGCTGCCTTGAAACCACGCTCACCAGGTGACCGTCACCTTGACCAGATCCGAATAACGGCTGACCTGCGGCACCTCAGCCAGGCGCTCGATCCGCGCGTACAGTGGCAGCTCCACCGTGCCGCTGTCAGGCACCCGCCCACTGACCGGAACATCCACCACTAGCGGCACCCGGCGCGCCGCGTCCTGGTACAAGCGGTACGGAATCGGTGTACTGCCTGTTGAACCGACCATATAGCGAACTTCCCCGACACCACCATGCAAGCCGCCGTCGACACGCATCTGGTACGGCGTGTCAGGGTTGCACTCCAGCCGTGGCAGGCGTTGATTGGTCAGCGCCGCTGCCAACGGCCCGGCCGGGTCATCGAGGCGCGCGGTGCTGCCGAAATCGAGCACACCCAATTGCTCGATACCAGCCTGCCGCTGCTGGCCGATCAACTGGCAGCCGCGTTGCACATCGACGCGCACTTCTACCTGAAGATCCGCCGAATAGGCAGGCGCAGCGAGCACACCCAACAGCCCCATGACCCCATATACATTCACTGCGCCATTCCTTGTCAGTGATCGCTTGCGACGTCGTTTCTGTGATTGAGGTTAGCAACGGTCGACGATTCCGCCAGTCGATTGGATCCATGGATCGGCCGGGATATGTTTCGAAAGATTGACAACGGGGCGAGTAATGTCGCTAAAAATGGCTGTACGTGCCGCACAAATTTGTTCAATAACCGCCCACTGTCGACACGTCGCGGTGGCTGGTCATCTCGGCGTCTGGTTACACTACATCGCCGCGCTCCCGGGAGCCGGTTTTGACGAACACGGAGACGCCGACAGTGCCTGCCCACCCGCCGAAACGATCGCGACTGATCCAGCGCTGGCCGGCGTTGCGCCGCTGGTTCGGCAAGGGTTTGCCGGCCGGCGCCGGGCATGACGCCAGCGCCCAGTCGATCCGCGATTACTTCCGACACAAGGCCAGCGGTCAGGGCTACACCCTCAGCCACAGCCAGCAGCGCGTCATCGAGTGCATGGCGCAGCAGGCCAGTCTGCTGTTGGCCGCCAACAGCCGAACCGCGCCAAGCCTGTATCTGTTCGGCGCCGTCGGGCGTGGCAAGAGCTGGCTGCTCGACGGCTTTTTCCAGGCGCTGCCGATCACCCAGAAACGACGCCTGCATTTCCATCAGTTTTTCGCGCAATTGCATCAGGGCATGTTCAGCCATCGCCTGCAGGACGATGCCCTCGAAGTGACTCTCGACGAACTGCTGCAAGATTGTCGGGTGCTGTGTTTCGACGAGTTTCATGTGCATGACATCGGCGATGCCATGCTGATCACCCGGCTGTTCAAGGCGTTGTTCAAACGACGGATTCTGCTGCTGGTGACCTCCAACTATGCGCCTGAAGGTTTGCTGCCCAATCCGCTTTATCACGCCCGCTTCAAACCGGTGATCGAACTGATCAATACGCACATGCAGGTGATGGAAGTCGGCGGCCCGCACGATTACCGCAGCCAGACGCGTCACTCTGCACACCAGATATTCACCCAGGGACATTACGTGTGGCCGGCCACGCCAGCACAACGCACGGCCCTGGATCTCCCGCCTGCAGAGGCACCGGCCGTTGCGCTAACGGTCGGCACCCGGCAGTTTCAGGCGCGGTTTTTTGAGAAGCGGCGGGTCGGTTTTACCTTCAACGATCTGTGCGAGCAGCCAACGGCGGTGATGGATTACCTGGAACTGTGTCGCCGTTTCGACCGCTGGATCATCGATGATCTGCCGGAACTGGCAGAGTGCTCGATCGCCGCGCAACAACGCTTCATCAACCTGATCGACGTGCTGTACGACCAGGACAAGCACCTGACGCTGCTCGGTCGATTGCCCTTGTGCGCTAGCCTGGATGGCAATGCCATTGACCTGGCGCGCACGCGCAGTCGGTTGGGACAGTTGCAGGAAGTGCACGGGACGATCTGAGCACGCCATTCCCCTGTGGGAGCGAGCCCGCTCGCGAAAGCGCCCTATCAGTCAAAACATCAGCTTCTGACACTCCGCCTTCGCGAGCAGGCTCGCTCCCACATGGCTCCATGGCACTTGCAGCATTCCGCTCAAACCCGGAACCCGCTTTGCCGTTATCATGTCGCCCATTCCCAGCGCCCCAGCGGCGCGCACATGATCAATAGCGAACCCCAACATGCACACCCTTGCTCAATTGCGTGCCGGCGAGTTGTCGGGCATCACTCGACTGGATCTGTCTTGTGGCCTGACCGAATTCCCGCGCGAGATTTTTGATCTGGCCGACACCCTGGAAATCCTCAATCTCAGCGGCAACGCTCTGAGCCGCCTGCCGGATGACTTGCACCGTCTGAGGCGCCTGCGGGTGCTGTTCTGCTCCGACAACCCGTTTACCGAACTGCCGGCCTGCCTCGGCCAGTGCGCGGCGCTGACGATGATCGGCTTCAGGGCCAATCGCATCGTCAACGTTCCCGCTGCAGCCCTGCCACCGCAGCTGCGCTGGCTGATTCTGACCGACAACTGCCTTGAAAGCCTGCCGAGCGAACTCGGTGAGCGCCCTGCCCTGCAAAAGCTCATGCTGTCCGGCAACCGTCTGCAAGCGCTGCCACCCTCGCTGAGCAACTGCCATCGTCTGGAGCTGTTACGCATCTCCGCCAACCGCCTGACCGAGCTGCCGCAGTGGCTGCTCGCGCTGCCGAGCCTGACCTGGCTGGCCTACGCCGGTAACCCGCTGGAAAACGAGGCGGACGCTGCCGCGCTCGACGCGACGGCACAGATCCCCTGGTCTGCGCTAATTCTGGAGCAACGGCTGGGTGAAGGCGCCTCGGGGGTGATTTCCCGGGCGAACTGGCAACGCGACGATGGTTCGGTGATACCGGTTGCGGTGAAGTTGTACAAAGGTGAAATGACCAGCGACGGCTCGCCGCTGCACGAAATGAATGCGTGTATCACCGCCGGCCTGCATCCCAATCTGATCCGCGTCGAGGGACGCATCAGTGGCCATCCCGACGGCCAGCAAGGATTGGTGATGCAATTGATCGATCCGTCGTTCCGCAACCTCGCCGACCTGCCCAGCCTGGCGTCCTGCTCGCGGGATGTGTACGCCGATGATTGCCGGTTCAGTGCCGAGGTCGCGCTGAACATTGCCAAAGGCATCGCTTCGGCAGCCGAACACTTGCATCAGCAAGGCATCACCCACGGCGATCTCTACGGGCACAACATTCTGTTGAACGAGCGCGGCGATTGCCTGCTCGGGGATTTTGGCGGGGCGTCGTTCCATGCTGTCGACGACGCGCTGGAAACGCGCGCGTTGCAACGCATCGAAGTGCGTGCGTTCGGGGTTTTGCTGGGGGAATTGCTGGCGCGCGTCGACTCGGGGTTAAGTGATGAGCGGCGTCGGGTTCTTGAGGAACTGGAGCAACGTTGCTGTCAGGCGGATGTGCTGGCGCGGCCGGGGTTTTCTGAGGTCATGAAGCAACTTGAAGATCTGTGACCGCTGCGCGGTCAATCGCGAGCAGGCTCACTCCTACAGTGGACGGTGGTGATCACAAATGATGTGTTCACCCCTGGCCTGTAGGCCTGCGCCTGCTCGCGATGAGGCCATCACTGACGCAGCCGATCAGCCCGCCAGGCCAACAAACATGTCCTGCACGTCATCATGGTTGTCGAGGCCTTCGAGGAACGCTTCAACTTCAGCCATCTGCTCGTCACTCAAGCCGCTGACCGGGTTCTTCGGCTGGTAGCCGAGCTTGGCCGACAGCACGGTGAAACCCTGCTCTGGCAGCGCTTTCTGCACCGAATCCAGGTCGGTAGGGTCGGTCAGGAACAGCGTTGCGCCGTCTTCGCCCGGCTCGAAATCCTGAGCACCGGCTTCGATCGCGGCCATTTCCGGATCGGCGTCCGGGGTGTCCGGCGAAGCTTCGATCATGCCGACGTGGTTGAAGTCCCAGGCCACGGAGCCGGAAGCCCCCAGTTGGCCTTTACGGAACGCCACGCGGATTTCGGCGACGGTACGGTTGATGTTGTCGGTCACGCACTCGACGATCAGCGGCACCTGGTGCGGGGCGAACCCTTCGTAGGTCACGCGATGGTATTGCACGGTTTCACCCAGCAGACCGGCGCCTTTCTTGATCGCGCGATCGAGGGTTTCTTTTGGCATCGAGGCTTTCTTGGCCTGTTCGACCACCAGACGCAGGTGTGCGTTGGTGGTGGTATCGGCACCGTTGCGGGCAGCGATGGTGATTTCCTTCACCAATTTGCCGAAGATCTTGCCTTTGGCGTTGGCTGCCGCTTCTTTGTGTTTAACCTTCCACTGTGCGCCCATTACTCACTCTCTTGATCTGTGGCGCCGAGACATCTATTGGCCGACGCGTGGCGCCAAGTTTATACGGCCTAAAGTCGGCAATCGACCAAAAAAACGCAATGTGGAATCGACATCTTCACCAGAGCTTGTAGGGGAATTCTGAAAAACGCCTTTGACATGACCATTCAACGCTGCGGTTTCGTACCCTCTCAGGCCCGTATTGCCTGACAGAGCCCGTTCGAATGCTCAATGACAAGGAAAGTCCTTTTACCCTGACCCTGACCGACAGCGGTCTGTGCCTGCCGGTGGTGCGTTTTCACGGCGAGGAAGCGCTCAACCAGCCCTACCGTTTCGACATCGAACTGATCGGTTTGGCCCCCGCCGTGGCGCCGGGCACATTCCTGCACCAACGGGCCTTTCTGCGTCTGGACGACCATCATGGAATCCACGGCGTGATCGACAGTGCCAGTTGCGAACATCGCGGTACGCACCGGATCGGCTATCGCGTGACGGTCGTGCCGCGCTTGCACAGGCTGGCTCAGCCGAGCAAACGGCGAGTGTTCGTGCAACAGAGTGTGCCGCAGATTCTCCAGCAGTTGCTCACGGAAAACGCCCTGCCCGCCGACGGCTACCGGATTGAAATGACTGTCGGCCGCTACCCGATCCGGCCTTTTTGCATCCAGTACGAAGAAAGCGATCTGGCGCTGCTGCACAGGCTTTGCGAGGAGGAAGGCATTCACTACCACTTCGAACACCGGATGGACGGACACGTTGTCGTGTTTGCCGATGACAGCCTTAGTCTGCCGCAAACGCCGGTACTGGTTCCGTTCAAGGCCTGTGAGCAAACGCCTTCTCCCTGCATCACTTCGCTGTACCAGCATCATCACGCCGCGCCCGTCGCCACGCTGCATGCCGTGCGTAACCGAGGGCAGCGGGCGATCAGCGACGAGGCCGCCAACCACATCACGGCAAATCCCTTGCCGCAGGCATCTTCCCTCGAACAACGACACCACGAACAACGCAGCCGTCGACATCTGGAACGGCAACGCTGCCAGCATCGCACGATCAACGGCCGCAGCGACCGGATCGGCTTGCTCAGTGGACAACTGCTGCAAGTGTCGGCGCATCCGGTCAGCCACTTCAACGAACAATGGCGGCTCACCTCGATACGTCATCACGGGCAACATCCGTCGATTCTTGACCCGACCCCACCCCTGCACCGCTACGAAAACGATTTTACCGCCCAGCCCTGGTCAAGCGATTTTCGCCCGGCGCTCAACCAACCGCGTCCAGGCATTGCCGGTTATCACCTGGCGCTGGTGCTGGGACCTGCCGGGCAACCGGCGCAGCTCGATGAACAGGGTCGGGTCGCCGTCAGGCTGTGGCCCTCGGAACATCTGCAAACCCTTGATGACGAGGCGATCTGGCTGCCCATCGCGATGACTCGCGCCAATGGCCGAGTGGCACGGGAGGAACTGCCCTGCGCTGGCAGCGAAGTGTGGGTGAGTTTCCTTGACAGCGACCCCGACCGGCCGATTCTGTGTCTGGGCAACTCACGCAAGCCCACACCTCGCGAACCACCCGCACGTGACAGTCTATTACTCGACTGGCTACTCGACAGCGGCGCACGCTGATCCCTTTGTAAGAGTGGCCGCAGGCTGCGATCTTTTGATTTTGATCTTAAAAACCAGATCGAAAGATCGCAGCCTGCGGCAGCTCCTGCATCAACACGCCGTACTTCAGGCTTTGTCAGCCTTGCCCGCCGCCGCAGCGAATTTCGCCAGACGCACATCCAGATGCCGAGGACGCCGCCCGTGATCTTCGGCGCGCTCCTTGCGGCGGATGGCGTTGCGCACCATCAACGAACCGAGGTAGCGGATTGGCTCCGGCGGGAAATAACCCAGCGGCCCGTTGACCAGCGGCGAGCGGGTCCACGGGTTGTCCAGGCCCTGCACCAACGAAGCAAGAATCTGTCCGCCCATGTGGCACGGGCCGACGCCGCTGCCAGAATAGCCGAAGCCGTAAAACACATTGCCGGCGCTGCTCATCTGGCCGAAGAACGGCAAACCGGTGACCGAGCGATCCGACGGGCCGTTCCAGGTGGCATCGACTTTGACATCGGCAAACGCCGGGAAGAAGTCGGCGAGGCTGTTTTTCAGCAGGCCAGCATAAGGCGATGGCTGATCGAACACCGGCAGCATGCGCCCGCCAAACGCGAAGGTGTTGCCACCCTTGCCGAGCATGATCCGGCCGTCCGGGGTGTTGTGGTAGTAGTGCACGAAAATCCGCGAATCGAGCACAGTGACCCCGCTGGTCAGGCCGATTTCCTGCAACAGATCCGGGCGCGGCTCGGTGATCAGCATGTCGCTGGAAACAATCGCCACGCTGCGTTCGAACTGTGGAAAGGCACGGGCCATCCACGCATTCATCGCCAGCACCACGCGATCGGCAACAATGCTGCCGTTCGGTGTTTGCAGGCGTGCCGGGCGCCCTTCTTCCAGCCCGGTCATTGCCGTGTTTTCGTGAATTTTCACACCCAACTGCAACGCCACGCGACGCAAGCCACGCACCAGTTTGCCCGGTTGCACACTGGCCGCCGCCGGCGAGAACCAGCCTTCCAGATGCTTGCTCGAACCGGCCATGCGCTGCACATCAGCTACTGGACGCTGGGTGAATGAGTTGATGCCATTGCGCTCGAGTGCAGCGATTACCGCATCGGTCGAGCCGACTTGCGCGCGGTTGGTCGCGGTGTACAGCGTGCCGTCGAGCCGATAATCGGCATCGACGCCGTACTGCTCACAGAACTCGCCGATCGCGTGGATACTGCGCTCCGATTCCTTGACCAGACGTACCGCTTCCTCGACGCCAAACAAGCGTTCAAGGGTGAAATACTTCGCCGACCACGACAGCGCACAACCACCGTTGCGCCCGCTGGCGCCGGCGCCGCAGATGTCCGCTTCGATCAGCAAGACATCGAGTTCGGGGTTTTGTTGCTTGAGCATGATCGCCGTCCACAACCCGGTGTACCCGCCGCCGACGATGCACACATCGGCGCGGACTTCGCCTTGCAACGGCGGGCAGGTTTGCGAGGTGTCGGCCTGCAAGGCCTGCTCCAGCCAAAACGGTCTCATGGGGTTTCTCCAAGTCAGATGGCCACGACCCAGCCTGCCGCGAGCGTCGCAGCAGGCCACGAGGCAAGGGTTTCAGGAACGCAGGGGTTTGATCGTCAGCGGGCAATTGGGGATCGAGGCGCGCGGCTCCATCACGCCAACCGGGCGGCTGTTCCAGTGCGGAATCAGCACCAGCGCCGAGAACAGCGCGCAACCGGCGAAGACGATGAACACCGTCACCGAGTCGAAGTAACCCGGCAGCAAACCGCCAAGTACCGCACCAACCGAGCCGCAGCCGTTGACGAAACCGGCCGCCGTGGCGCCGGCCTTGGCTTTGCCGAAGTCGATCGCGGCGGCACCGCTGATCATCGAGTCCGGGCCATACAAAGTCAGGCCCATGACGAACAGCAGCGCGACCACCAGCAACACACTGCCGGTATGCAACGCGGCCATAAACAGCGCCAGCGTCACGGTCAGCGCCAGCAGGCTCAACACGCAGGCCGGCATGCGCCGGGCACCGAACAGTTTGTCCGAGGCCAGGCCAATCAGGATCGGCCCGAGCAACCCGGCCAGTTCAAACGAAGTGGGAATGATCGCCGCGCCGACCTTGCCGACACTGGGCATCTGTTCAAAGACAATCACCGGGCCCCACAACAGAATCGCGTAACGCGCCGGTTTCAACATGAAATACGCCAGGCCCAACACCAGCACCGTGCGGTTACGCAGGATTTCCTTCAAGGGCTCCCAGACGCTGAGCTTGCTGTTGGCTTCGGTTTCTTCCGCCGTCAATTCAGGTTCCGGCTCGACCGCCGGCAAGCCGACGTCTTCCGGCTTGTTGCGCTGGAAGATAAAGAACAACACCGCCACCACGGCGACCACCACCGCACTGGAAATGAACGCCGCGTGCCAGGTGCCCACCAACGTATACGCCCACCAGCCGGCGAACGGCGACGCTACCAGACCACCAAACGCGTAGCAGGAACTCCATAACCCGAGCACTCGCCCGCGTTGTTGGGAGGGGAAAAAACTGCCGAGGTTTTTGCACAATCCCGACCATCCAGTGGACTGCGCCAAGCCCTGTATCAACATGCAGGTGGCGAAGATTGGCAACGTCGCGTAACTGCCCATCACCAGCGCCGCCGCGGCGGAAATCAGCAAACCGCCGAGCACCACGACCCGTGGGCCAAAGCGGTCAGCGAGCATGCCCCAAGTGAACTGGCCGAGGGCATAAGCCGCCAGATAAATCGCATCGAGGTTGGCCATGGCCATCTTGTCGAGCATGAAGGTAGGGTCTTCGGCGATGCCCAGTTTGGCCACCGAAAACGCTTTGCGGGTGAAATAGAAAGCGGCGTACGCAAGCCAGGTAATCGCGAAAATCTGCACGCGCCAACGCGCAATGGTGCCGATGTGCTTGTTCATGGTGGTTCTGACCTCAGGGTGTGAGTGTGCCGGCAGAATCGTTAAGAAAAACGCCTGTGTTTTTATTGTTGAGCACTGCGATATCACCCCGTCCCTGTGGCGATATCGGTCAGATGAGTCCTGTTGTTGCACGCACAGGCTCATGGCTACCGTGCGGCCCGAGCGGGCAGTCAGCGATGGCGTGAGCCGATCAAAGCAATTACTGTTTAATAAATAAAATCGATTTATCGTATTTCACACATAAGCTCAGCTTGTTACTGACTAAGCGATCAGGTGACTTCATGTCGGTGTCCCACGCCCAACTCAAAGCCTTCCACGCCGTGGCTGTGCATGGAAGCTTCACCAAAGCCGCCGAGCGCCTTTTTCTCACGCAACCGGCGATATCCGACCAAGTGCGCAAACTCGAAGAGCGTTTTGGCGTTTTGCTGTTTCACCGCAATAAACGTTCCGTACGCCTGACCGACCTGGGCGAACGCTTGCTGGCGATCACCCAGCGCCTATTTGTGATTGAAGCCGAAGCACAGGAACTGTTGCAGGAATCCCAGGCCTTGCAGACCGGCAGCCTGATTCTGGCAGTGGATGCGCCGGTCCACGTGCTGCCGCAAATCGCGCGGTTCTGCGAGCGCTATCCGGGGATCAGCGTGAAGATCGAGACCGGCAATACCGATGAATCGTTGTTTCGCCTGTTCAACTATCAGGCCGATCTGGCGCTGCTCGGCCGCGATGTCAGCGATGAGCGCTTGCTGTGCGTGCCGCTGCGCAATGATCCGATGGTCGCGTTCGTGTCGCGCCATCATCCGTGGGCCGAGCGTGAATCGATCTGCCTGGCAGACCTGGATGACACGCCGCTGGTGTTGCGTGAGCACGGCTCGGTGACGCGGCAGACGCTGGAAGAGGAAATGGCCCGGGCCGGATTTCGCATTCGTCCGGCGATTCAGGTTGAGGGCCGGGAAGCAGCGCGTGAGGCGGTGGTGGTCGGGATTGGCGTTGGCGTGGTGTCGGCGGCGGAATTTGGTGCGGACTCGCGGGTGTGCGCGTTGCCGATTGTCGACTGCACCCGACGGTTGACGGAGACGCTGGTGTGCTTGCGCGAGCAAAGCAATCGACGGGTGGTGGCGACCTTTCTCGATATGGTCCGCCAGAGTCTTGTGTGAACCGTGATGGCCCCTTCGCGAGCAAGCTCGCTCCCACAGGGGTTACGCATTCCAAATGTGGGAG